>JAITNS010000100.1 GCA_031290315.1 Puniceicoccales bacterium | reverse complement strand
TATTGCTAGCTGTATTCATTTCTGGAGCATTTTTAGATGGGAGCATTTTTGTCATTGCTTTGGCCATACTTTTAAAAATTCCACGTCCCCAACGGCCCACTTTTTCCACCGCGTGTTTAATAGATTTTTACGGGAGAAAATTGCCCCGACTACAATCATAATTTTACAGTAAATTCTTTATCCGGTGTCGTTACACAAATTTAATTTCCACTACCTCATTTACTTTGATCGACTCCTGAAAGCATTCTACTCCCGAAAGCGTTCCACTAGTTGTGAGGTACACCGACTGCAGCATTATTGGGCTCAGCAGTTTTTTTGGGTTCCGGTTTATTGCTAGCTGTATTTGTTTCTGGAGCACTTTTAGATGGGAGCATTTTTGTCATTGCTTTGGCCATACTTTTAAAAATTCCACGTCCCCAACGGCCTACTTTTTCCACCACGTGATTAACAGATTTTATGCCTGGTAGATTGGAAACGGTCTCGAAAATATTTTGCATAATGATACCGATGCCATACTTTTGGAGATGGGTTATGACGGATTCGATCACTTCTTTTTTAGATTTAACATCAGTTAAAGTCCAGGTCTCATTGATCGGAATTGTTTTATCTTCTCCTGCCATGGTGACATTATGTAGTTTAAAAGTATCGATATGGATCATCACTTTTCGAGCGACAAAGTGACCATCATCGCAGATCGTAAAAAATTTTGAAGAAGAATCATCAGCTTTCTCCGATTCTGATTTCTCCGATTCTGGTTTTACTAAAGATTCTTTAGCATCACTCTTCTTATCCTTAACCGATTTACCACGCTTTTTATTTAATTGTAAATATTTAGCTTCCGATATCATAAAAGCCTTTCCAAATTCTAGGACATTAATATCGTCCTGATTATTTTTATCGCACACGATACGGTCGACATCGATGACGATTTCCTCAATGACCATTTCGGGAGCCATCATTGATAGCAAATTTGCTTTTAGCATGAGGCGATTAAATTTCAAGCAATCATCTTGGAAAAATTTTCCTTCTGGATTTTTAATTTCGACCGCATTAAAGTCGATTAATCCTCGATAGAGGGCGCATTTGGAGTGTCCAATTTGCAATTGGAATCCAGATTTATGGGCCACATACCATTTAGCGGCGGCTGGAAACCATAGATTGAATGATATAAGTAAAACGCCTGCTAATAATATTACTATAAACAATATGTGTATTAAAAAGTGTAAAAGACTTGAACAAAAACGCCATATAAGATATAATGCCTTAAATGGAAAAATGAAAATCTTCAAAAACATACAGCAATATAGTTTAGCTATATTTTCAGATTATCCAATCTTTATTTTTCTCTTAATTTTTTAGTTTAAATCGATCATAAAAATTAATTTATAAAATAAAAGTAAAAATCGTTGCATTTTATATTAAGATTCATACAATATTGTGAAAACAAAAAAACATGAATATAAAAACACTAAAAATATTTTCGGATCTTGTCGAGAATGCGAATTTTTCGAAAACAGCAAAACAAAACATGGTTTCGCAATCTGCCATTAGCCAAAAAATTAGGCTATTGGAAGAGCGTTTAAACGTTCACCTGTTAGAAAAAAAGAAAAAATCGTTTCAATTGACGGAAGAAGGGGCTGTATTTTATCGGCATGCTAAACTTATTTTATCGGAATATGATACCATGCTAGAAAATTTACAAAACTACGACGCTAAGACGTTAGGTGGAGTAAATCTGCTGACCAATTATTGGGTTGGCCTTTACATTATTCCACACTATGTTCGCGAATACTTCAAGACCTTCAAAAATTTCGCCTTGGATATTCATTATAGTGATTACAATAGTTTACAAAGTGGTAATTTGGATCCCAAATCTGATCTCATCATTTTGGAATTCCCATTACACAACACGGAACTCATTTCCGAATTATTTGCGAAAGACGAGTTTGTTATGGTTTGCTCAGCGCAATCGGAATTTAAAGACCAACAAACATTTTCACTAAACGATTTGGAATCAAAATCGTTAATTGGATTTTCAAGGAATCATCCATTACGGGTACTCTTTGAGCAAAGTATTGGGAAAAGTATAGGGCGTCCGCACTACTTATTAGAATTCAACCAGATTGAACTCATTAAACAGGCTATCGAAATGCACAACAGTATTGCCATTTTACCAAAAAGTAGCATTCGTTCTTCTCTGGAAGGTCATAATTTTCACGTAGTGCCTCTCAAAGATATTCAAATTTCCATCCCAATTTATTTAACTTATCGCAAAACGAGAAAAATTAATCGTGCCATGGAACATTTTATTTCGATTCTCAGAGGACGTGCCCTCTTTGAATATAATAATTAGTCACACATTGAAGGTTATTATTTCTAAAGCAACACCGCTTTGGGAGGGAGGTAGTTGTTTATAAATATTGAAACTATTCGGAGGATTGTTTACGTCTCGCAAAATTTTCAACATGGGACAACCAATGCAATGGAAATTCTTTGAGTAGCTGTAACCACATATGTTCTAATCCCCCTTCGAATTTTTCTGCCTCATCGAGATAGTGCGCCACATAATGTTCAATTCTTTGGCGAAGTGTTTCGTTTGGATCATCTTTGTGAAATACATCATGCTCAAATTTTTGAGCAATATAATTCTCAACTTCCTCAATTTCTCTTCCTACCGGTCCTTGGTCCAGGGACATTTCCCTTGTATTCTGAGTAATGCCGTAAACTAAATAGGCAGGACTTACTTTGAATAATTTAGCAATTTCTTCGATAGTACGGCGAGAGGTCGGGATCCTTCCATTTCGCCAAGTACTTACTGTCGAGATCGCTACACCTGTTACAGTACCTATATCCCGCAATGTTAAATCGTGATATCCCATGAGTAAGCGGAATCGCAAACCGAATCCACCACTTCCCTCATCTTCGTTCCCATTAACCATGGTTATCAAAAAAATTTCACTCAAAGTAGAATTATTTTGACTCCCTACAAAAAAATGTAACCCTTAGCGCCAATTTATAAGTCTACTCCACGTAATTGATTTGAAGATAAATCAAATGTGGCAATTGGCAATTATAAGTATACGTTGAGAGAAATTTTTCATTATGAATAATGCTACTACACAATTAATTGAATATGTGTTAACGAAACTCGAGACAGAACCCGTCGCCGAACGCATTAGACTTTATAAAATCTTAGCTGACTTCCTACCTAATGAGGAAGCGAGTTTTCAGTTAAAGCGATATAATGAGGAATTACAACGTATCGATATGGAATTTCAGCGCATAAAGTCGCTATTTTTTTTAACCAATAAAAATGAAAAATGATGAATAAGAATACTCAACTCTTCAGTTTTATGGTTCCGGATAAGGAATGGTTTTCGCCAAAGGAGATGGCGGATATTATTGGGAAAACTGATCAATACATTCGCGATGCGTTCGATAATCAAAAAATTTTCGGACATACTTCGAATGGTCGTTCCCCTCGTGGCCAAGAAAAACGTAAAAATTACCAAATCCATCGCGATGGTGTTATCCTTTATCTCTTGGAAACCGCCAATTACTCGACGGAAGATTTTACGGATCGCGTCATCGACCTGATCCGATCTAAACCAGAAATGGTATTGAAAAAAATAAAATCAACCGTCGATAATTTGCTTACCAAGTGGAATTGATGGGCTTTATTAACTTTTCTTTTCGAAAGGAAAATGTTTCGCGATGGGAAATAATAATATGATCGATAAGGCAAATTTCTAATGACTCCCCTGCTTTCTCGATCCTTTTCGTTAAAATACAGTCATTATTAGACGGAACAACACTCCCGGATGGATGGTTATGGGCAATAATGAAGGCACTTGCATGATGATGTAATGCGGATTCCATGATTTTACGTGGATAAACATTCGTGCGATCTACTACCCCTTCTTCGAGCCGAACCACTCCATCCTTGAGTAATTCCAATTGCGTATTCAAAAATGCAACCTCAAATACTTCATTCTTTAACCCGCCTAACCGTAATCGCCAAAAATTCTCTAATCGCTCATAATTATTGAGAATACAAGTATTAGGGTCGATACTCTCTTGTAAATAAAGCTCCCATAATCCTTTGATAATCTTAAGGGCAATGGGTGCTACATTCCCCATCCCTTTGATACTCGATAATTCGCTGATTTCCGCATCAAAAATTCCTCGAATGGAACCAAATTTCTCTAATAACGCCTTCGCCTGTACCTTGACATCCTTCATAGGTATACAAAGTGTCAAAAAAAGTTCCACAATCTCATGCTCTAAAAAACCTGTAAATCCAGAACGAACAAAACGTTGTCGTAAACGCGAACGATGCCCTTTCTGACTGCTTGTATAACCCATTACCTATATTTCGTCACGATAATATAAAATATGCAAGACTTTTTATCTGAAAATATACTAATTAAATCTTAGCAAAACACAAAAATTCCAATACAATCTACTCTTTTTATAAACACGCTTATCGCTCCCTCCCTTATATTTTCAGCCTCTCAATACTTTTCTCCTTTGTCAAGTATTTTTTTTATAAATCATTATGCTTGTATAACCCATTGCCTGTATTTCGTCACGATAATATAAAATACGCAAGACTTTTTATCTGAAAATATATTAATTAAATCTCAGCAAAACACAAAAATTCTAATACAATCTACCCTTTTTATAAACATGCTTATCGCTCCCTCCCTTATATTTTCAGCCTCTCAATACTTTCCTCCTTTGTCAAGTGTTTTTTTTTATAAACCATTAATAATATTGCCCTACTAAGGGGTATAGTGCCAATCGACTAGATTAAGGAGTATAAAATTTTCATTATTCCAAGTATCGTTACCAATTTTAACCAAAACATCCACGCGGCGACGACTATCAGGGATATATGATGACATATTCCAAGCGATTCCCGTCAGCCACGGCATATCTTTACGTTCGATCCAAAAACGAAAATGTTTTTTTTCTAGACCAAAAAATTCCATACAATTGGGGAAATATACATTTTTGATACAAAATATAGGTTCCGCATTTTCCTGGCCATAGGGATGCAGATATTGTTCCAATTCTTGGACAAAATGTGCATTAATATCATTGGCATCTATTGTATAGGCGACTTCGATTTCTTCGGGTACAATTTGAGCACCTTGGTGTAGGTGGGCAATGGAACGATTAAAGGCAGTGCGAAAGGCAGCGACATTTTCTGGTTTTACAGAAATTCCGACGGCCATCTTATGTCCACCCCAAATTTCCGCATAGGAAGAGCATTCCGTCAAAATATCGACCAAATTATCCCCCATACTTCTTCCCGAACCTTTCGCGATATTACGTTCTAGGGCTAATACGATAGCGGGGCGATTATATTCCCGCGATAATTTTCCGGCGACAATGCCGACTACCCCCGAATGCCAATGGGGACCAAAGAGTACAATTCCAGGATCATTTTGGTAGCACTCCTGAATAATTTTTTCTGCTTCGACGGTAACTGCATGTTCAAGGCGTTGGCGTTCGCGATTCATTTTATCGATCTTTTTTGCCTTTTCCATCGCTTCTGAAATATTATCTGCCAACAGTAACTCAACGGGCAAGACGGCATCGGACAGACGGCCACTGACATTAATGCGTGGTGCTAATTTATAGGAAACATCGATTTGGGAAATTGATTGGCCGGAAGGGATATTTGAAACAACGCATAGGGCATCGAGTCCTGGGCGACGCTCTTTGGCGAAACTTTGTAGACCATATTTTACGATAATACGATTTTCATAGCGTACAGGCACCATATCGGCAATAATTCCCAAAGCGATAATATCGAAATAATTTTTTAGGCGGACAGTAAAGGCGCGTTCATCTCCTTGTTCGCGGCGATATTTAAGGAATGCATGGACAAATTTAAATACTAATCCGACGGCACACATTGCCCGTAAGGAAGGATTACTTTCAAATAAATGGGGATTAATAATGACGGCATTAGGGATTGGGCCGCGGGTAAGCATATGGTGATCGATTACTAAAACATCGATATTTTTTTTTGTTAAGAAATCGATTTCTTGAACAGAATTTGTTCCGCAATCGAGGGCAATAACTAACCGCGGGCTCAATTTTTTCAACATTCGACCGACGATTTCCTTTGACATCCCATAGCCTTCAGTAAAGCGCCTGGGTACGAAATATTGTGGATATACCTTAAATTTTTTCAATATATCGACGAGGAGGACAATACTTGTAATACCGTCGACATCGTAATCTCCGATAACAGCGATGGGAGAATTTTGTTGAATATGGCGATCGAGTAAGACGACAGCCTGGTACATATTTTTCAACAGAAATGGGTCATGAAAGTCAGAGATTTTAGGTGTAATGAAGCGTTCAGCATCGGTTACTTTTTCGAAACCACGCTGTAAAAGAATTGTGCTAATTATTTTCGAAACTCCCAATTTTTGACTCAACAGATCCCTCTGCTCTTTATTATAATCTAAGAATTTCCAATTTTTATTGCACATTAATTTCGTCAACGGGCTCCGTTATAAGCGATTTATCGATTTAATTACGATTTAGCAAGATATTATTTTAACCCTTCTCTTACTTGGATGAAAGCAAAAGCATTGTTATTGAATACTTTTTAATAAAAAAAAACTTGACAACTTATAAAAGGTAAGACAGGCTCAAAGGCATAAGGGAGGGAGAACTGGCCTGTTTTATATTTCCGATCTGTTTTATTTATTTTTATTATTTTATTTCGACGGTACGGCGATCGCCTTTATGCCACCGATAGAAGATAGGAGCGGCAATAAAGATCGAAGACAAAGTACCGACGACGATACCGATCATAAACAGTAAGGAAAGATCATTGACGACGCCTGCACCAAAGCAATAGAGGGCGAGTGCGGCTAAAAACGTTGTTACACTTGTGAGGAGTGTACGAGATAGGGTACAATTGAGAGAATAATTAATAATTTCCTTTAAGGAAGCGGTTGGATTAAAGTGCAATTCTTCGCGAATACGGTCGAAGACGACGATTGTATCGTTAATGGAATAGCCGACAATCATGAGGATGGCGGCTACCATTGCTGCGGAAAACTGTTTACCCATGAGTATATAGATACCGACTGTTACTAAAATATCATGAACAGTGGATAAGAGAGCGCCGATTCCAAATCCAATTTCGAAGCGTAAAGCGATATAGAAGAGGATCATTAGGATGGAAACTGTCAAGGCACAGAATGCGTTCCACTTTATTTTTCCGCTCATCGAGGACCCAATACTTGATTCCTGGATCACTTTCAATTGAGCTTGGGGGAAGCGTTCATTTAATTTACGGAGCAGTAATTTTCCTTTCCCTTCTTTTGTTTGAAGGCACAAGACTTCGCCGGAATCTTTAATATTTTTCCGATAAAGAGTAATGACTTCATCGACGCCATTATTTTTGGCAATTTTTTCAATTTCATTTGTATTTAATTTTTGTTGGAATTGGAGAACTAATTCATCGCCACCCGTAAAATCGATTCCATAGATACCATTACCACGGATAATCAGTGCTAACAATCCTGATCCAATTAGGAGTGATGAAAGGAAGAAAGCTTGTTTTTGTTTTCCGAGGAAATTAAATGTTGGAATTGGGCGTTCATGTTTTTTGAGGAGATTTTCGAATCCGAGGTTAATGAGGACAGCCATTAGGGCACGGCTTAGGACTAGTGCGCAAAACATTGTTGCAAAGATTCCGATAGCGAGGATAACGCCAAATCCGCGGACAGGTCCGGTACCTAACCAAATAAGGATTAGTGCGGAAAGTAAGGTTGTGATATTTGCATCGAAGATAGTTGAGAATGCTTTATCGTAGCCGGCAATCAAAGCAGTTCCCATACGTTTTCCGAGGGCTAGCTCTTCGCGCATGCGTTCAAAAATCAAGATATTTGAATCGACACCCATACCGATTGTTAGGACGAGTGCGGCAACGCCTGGGAGGGTTAGAGTTGCGCCGATCATAGCCATTAGGCCGAGGACAATCAGTGCATTTGCTAATACGGAAACGACTGCCACCATACCTGAGGCACGATAATAGGCGATCATAAATAGGACAACGAGTGCAATTCCCAGGATAGTTGCGTACATAGAGCTTGTTTTAGCATCTTCGGCGAGGGAGGGGCCAATTTCCTGAATTTCAGTTAGCGTCAATTCAAATTCCAGGGGATTATTGAGTACATTAGATAATTCGATTGCTTCGCGTTGTGAGAAATGTCCGGAGATACTAGCTAAGCCATTGGGAATTTCGCAATTAATTCTGGGAGCTGAGCACAACTGTCCATCGAGGACGATACCGAGCAAACGTCCTACATTATCCTTTGTAATTTTTGCGAAGCGTTCGATGCCTTGGGGTGATTTCATTTCGAGTCCGATTTCGAAGCCGCCATACTGATTCATTGTCACGTGTGCATTTTTCACCATTTTACCGGTCATTTCGGGGATACGTTTAACATAGTAAGGAATCATTTCGACTTTACCGGTTTTAGAATCTTCGTTTTCGGAGAATAACAATTCGTAGCCGACTGGAGCTAATTTAGGATCTTTATTACGTGGCATATCTTCATGGACCAAGCGGAATTCTAATTTTGCGGGACGTTTGACGGCGTCGACGATTTCGGGATTATCTTGGGTAGAGATACCGGGCAATTGGATTTCGATTTCTTCATTTCCGTGGGTACGGATAACGGGTTCTGCGATGCCCATACCATCGAGGCGATGGCGCATAATTTGGGCAGCTTTTTCCAAATGACTTTTTTGCCAATCGGAATCTTTTTCCTGTGCAGATCGGCTAGCGATTTTCAGCATAAATGAAATTCCTCCTTTCAAATCGAGTCCTTGTTTCAATCGCCCCTTAGAATCGCGCAGCAACACATCCATTAGGATTTTATTTTTCTTATCGATATTTTTAATATCCTGTAATTTTATATCAGAGAAATAGGTAGAAAGGTCGACTGCTTCTTCTTTAGCGATTGTTTTCAAGGCGACGAAGAGAGAGGGAGATTGGCCGAGGGTGACGCGTAATTTTGCCCGTGAGAGCAGCTCTGAAAATTCGTCGACAGAAGCGGTTGCGCGGTGTTCGA
>JAITNS010000094.1 GCA_031290315.1 Puniceicoccales bacterium | reverse complement strand
TATTTTTTTTCAGTATTCGAATTTGCCGAACAATTCTCTTATAAGAAGGAATACTTCCATGAACCTTTTTTTGACTTTCAGGCATTGGGACATCTACATTTACACTACCTTCTTCCTCCGATGTCAATGGGTGACTTTCTTCCTTTAAGTTATCCTCAGGTGCTAAAACTGCTCCTATTGAATAACTCCTTTTTTTTGTCAGGGATTTTTTCTGTAATTCTTCTTCAATTTCCGTAATATATTTTTTCAGTATTCGAATTTGCCGAACAATTCTCTTATAAGAAGGAATGCTCCCATGAACCTTTTTTTGACCTTGTCCGTGATCAGCAGGTGGTAACGCAAACAATTGAATAACCATGCCATAACACATTCCCGCTAATAATATTTTCCACTTCCCATCCATGCTTAATATATAATAAAATAACCATCATATGCAATAAATTTTTAAGATTACTATACAATTTTTCCTCTTTCAATCTATTATCTCGCCCGTAAGGAATGTTCCACAATTTTTTACTAAATGCACGCTTCGAATTTGATTGGCAAGGTCTTCTGATTTCTTTTTAACAATTACTTTTATATAATTTTCCGTAAAGCCAGGGAATCCATTATGAGCTTTATCTTCAAATAAAACTTTTTCAACAGCTCCGATATATGTGTTATAAAATCGTTGGCGCTTTTCATGGCTCATTGAACGCAATACTTTACTACGCCGCTCAATTTCTTTACCATTAATAAATTGATCTTTCATAAGATTGGCTACAGTTTCACCGCGCGGAGAATAGGAGAAGATATGCGCATAATGCAAAGGTGAATGCTCTAAAAGTTCCATGGAACATAAAAAATCTTCTTCCCTCTCCCCTGGAAATCCAACAATTAAATCCGTCCCTAATCCAATATTGGGAACTTTTTTTACGACTTGCTCAAGATAATTTTTAGCTTCAATAATCGTATAATGTCGTCGCATGAGTTGTAAAATATGATCGCTACCCGATTGAATCGGAAGATGTAAATATGGAACTAATTTATTACAAGAATCGGCCATTTGGATTAATATTTCATCGGGAATTGTTTTAAGCTCTATGCTACTAAGACGAATACGTTGCAGCTCTGGAATTTCGTTAAGCACTGTGATAATGTCTGCTAAATTTTTGGAATCATTCCGATATATACCCATATTAACCCCCGTCAAAACAATTTCTTTGACTCCTTGCTTAGCATGAATAGTAGCATCTTCGATTAAATTTTTAAAATCACGACTTCGCGCACGTCCCCTTAGTTGCGGAATAATACAATAGGAACAAAAAAAATTGCAACCTTCTTGAATCTTCAAATTGTAGCGCTTATTGTAAGATCGATGTAAACAACAAGGGAAAGTAAAATCTGATTTTTCGAGGGGATTTTTAACAACCTCCCTAAAATTTTCTTGTCGATCGAGTTGACCGAGATAGTCGATAATATGATGTTTCTCAGAATTGCCGAGAATAAGGATACGATGATGAAGTTGAAGAAGTATTTGCGGAGTTTTTTCTGCCAGGCAACCGGTAATGATTAAAGTAACATTTGGTTGGGCACGAATTATTTGGCGGATTGTCTGGTTGCATTTCGATTCGGCTTGATGCGTAACGGCACAGGAATTTACAATAGCGCAATCGATTACCTCATCCATGGAACACACAATGATATGGCCTGCCGCTTCGAGAGCTTCGACGAGCGACCGTGATTCCGCAGCATTCAAGCGGCAACCGTGCGTATGGACATATATCCTCATTGTTTGGAAACCCTTAAGGAAAACTTCTGCGTGACAAGTTAGAAAACTCAACGACATGTGTAACAAAAAATCTTCTACCACATCTACATCGCTAAAAGGAATTTTACTGTCATCGATTTGTTGATAAGTTTCGTGACCTTTCCCTGCAATTAAAATGATATCATCCCTTTGAGATTCTTCGATCGCAATTTGTATTGCTTTAGCCCGATCCGGTTCAAAAATAATACTTCTTTCAGGAATCATTCCAGGTCTCATATCATCAAAAATAATATCAATACTCTCATGCCTCGAATTATCCGACGTCGCAATAACAAAATCCGAAAAATAACATGCAACATGCATCATTTTCGGACGCTTACTTCTATCGCGATCCCCCCCACAACCAAAAATAGTAATAATTCTTCTTTGTTTAATCTTTTGTAAATTGCTTAAAACTTTTCCTAACCCATCCTCCGTATGCGCATAGTCTATTAAAATAGTCACATTATGGGTATTATTTACTTTCTGCAAACGCCCCGGCACACCCGGAAAATTTCTTAATTTTTCAATCAACTGCTCCAAAGAAAGATTGCGACTTTCATGAATCGCCGCTACACTCGCTAATGCATTCTCAATATTAAATACCCCTAGCAAAGGTATTTCACAAAAATATACTTTATTTTCATATTTCAAATTAAATGTCGTTTTTGTTCTGGAAAATTGTAAATCCGTGGCATTATAATTTGCCGCTTCGTTTTCTATGCCATAGGTTATACCTCCAAATTCTCGATATAAATGTTGCCCATAAGTATCATTTAAATTCAAAATATTCCGCTTTGGTTTGTACCCATTTTCACCGGAAAATAATTTTCGTTTAGCACAAAAATAATGTTCACAATCCCGATGGTAATCCAAATGATCACTCGTTAAATTTGAAAAAATCGCCCTATCGATCTCCAACCCATATGCTCGCCCTTGATCCAATGCATGCGAACTTAACTCTATCGCTACCGCTACCCCATTCGCTAAGCCAGCTATCATGTAGTATAGATCTTCAAGATTAGGCGTTGTCTGTTCCGATGGAATAATTTTATCGACTAAATCATTTTGAATCGTACCAATTACTGCCATGGGAATATCCATCAAATGGCGTAATAAATAAGTGATTGTCGTTTTTCCGTTTGTTCCGGTGACAGCAAAAATAGGACGCTCCTGCCCTACTATGCCTAATTCTTTTTTTAAAGCGCAAACAAATTGCTGACGTATATTATCTACGATCCAGATATGCGTTTTTTTTATTTTCTCTCCCAATTCATAATAAAATGCTTCGCTCTCATCTTTCTGAATCACTACCCCAAAACAACCTCGCTGCAATGCCTCTTTACAAAAAGAATATCCCGGATGCCTTAGCCCTGGAATAGCAAAAAAAATATCTCCCATTTTTATCCTACGACTATCACAGGTAATAGCCCCACCACAACCTAGAGACCTTATTTCGCTCCAAATATCATCATAATGTTCAGACATAAAAAATCTACATTTAATACATGTAGATTTTCTAAAAAATACAAAAGCTTTTAATTTAGCCAATCGCCTTATATTCCGTTAAAATTTTAACCGGGATTAGGATTTGGCGATCCGCTTCACAAAGAATAGGATTTGAGTTAAAAATATAGGAGGTTTTCACCGGAGTTAGGGTAGGACTTTTTTGCTCTTCGGCCGGCTTTTTTTGCGGCCCACTTGCTTTTGCCGCCGCATCAACTAATATGTCAAATAATATGCTAAAAGTAAAAGAAGATGCAGAAATTATAGTTGGAAACGATGCGTAATCTAAAGATATACTATACTGCAATCGATCATTTTGAGCCGTCCATCCTATATTAATTACCCCTCCATCTCCAAGTTGTGATAAAAATCCATTAATACTATTTTCTACTTCCGCACGTTGTACTATTTGGGGCATTTGTAATACTTGCGGTAAAATATATGAAATCATTTTACTTAAATCAAATTTTGTTTTATAAGCTGTTCCTTTCGGGAAACCTCCCAGGTAGGACTCAGCAGTTACTGTTGGCAATTTTTTAGCCACCACATTATCAAATACCATTTTTAAATAATCTAAGGAATTTGATTGCAGTATCTGACCATTATAAAGTATTACGTAATCAGTCTGCTTCACCTGCGTACCTGTAACGGTTTCCACAACTGTCGCTTTAGGCGTATTCTCAACCAACGAAGTCGTTGTTGGAATAGTGTTCCCGCCTTTATCAGTAGTCGTCGAACTCGCTACCTTAGAGGCATCCCCACCAACTGACGAAGCCACTGGAGTAGGATTAATCTCGTTAACACTTATCGTATAACTATATATTTTAGCCCCATTATAATCGCATAAGAATTTAGATTCGAAAGTAAAAGGAGCGATATTTTTATCATTGATTGCTTTAAAATATAACTCATTATAGCTATCATTTACAGCCGCCATCAATGATTTATATGCATCAAAATATTTTTCAATTTCAGTATATTTTGTTGCATCGTTACATATTGTGACTTTTTGATTCTGAAATGTTCCGATTGTAGATATCCGCACTTCCGGAATGATTCCTTTTAAAGCAATTAACATTTTTTCTATCAGGTCTGGTTTACTTTTATTTATTTGGCTCGTATCTTGTTGGACAAAAGACCTTAAACTTTCCATTAAAAATTCTATTGCCCAACCTATATTTTGCGCTACTGTAACCTTATTAACGTCCTTAGCTTCAATGTATTCCCCAATATTTAACGCTTTAAACTCTTTATAATTCTCACTTTTTAATTGCGCATAATGAGAAAACGTGCTATCAAAAATGGAATCAAAATTCAGTTTTAATCCATTTGAATCCAATTGAAGCCCTAGATTTATTTCCTTGATATAGTTTGCTGTAGCATCTTTACTCGACAATTGATTCGAAAACATCCGTACTAAATGCTGAAATGGTTGCTGTACATTGATTTCAATTACACTACTTACAAGAGGCTGTTTTGTTAAGTCTACCAATGTTTTAGGGAAGTCTTTTTCTTTTGTAATAAGATCTAGATTTGATTCTTTAGTCGTTTCATCCTTCGTTAATATTGTATAACCATCGCAATCGAAGAATGGTATTTTATTCTTTTTCAAATACTCCTTAAAATTACTATTATTTTCTGCTAATTGAAAGACGGCACAGGGGAAAAAGTTTTCCTGTAAATTCCTAAAAAAGAATACACCAACATTCGTACCCTTTTTAAACGCATTACAATTATTGCCGACCGAAGGGAATTGGGCAAGTAAAAGTATATTTAGCAAAGTATTATTGATATTCAGAGCATCGAGTAATTTTTGATTATTTAGCACTTCCTCGAAATTTGTAATTTTTATACAAGCTAGCGGTGTTTTATCAAAAACTTTTGAAGTTACAGCGGATTCCGTTTTTTTATCAGAAGCTGTTGGACTTTTGGGAGTTTCAACTACCGGTATATTGGGAGGTAGAGCATTGACTGTTTGTCCCTTTGGCTCTACGCTACCAAAACAAACCGATCCAAAATATAATACTCCAAGAAAATAACAAACTATTCTCATAATGCTTTTAACAGTACTTATCTTCATCCCAAATGCAATCACTTTTTTTTAATTTTTCTTTTTTAAGAAAATAGTATTTAAAATTCGCAAGAAATCTCAGAAGAAAATAAATATTCTTTTCCATATAATTTATATTGAAATTTTATGGCACAGGATTGTAAATATAATCTTTTATTTAATGAAATATTTCGTATTTTTTTATTTAATAAAAAATCGCCAGAAGTTTTATCACCGACAATGGGAATATTACGCGAAGCGCATTGCACACGCAATTGATGTGTTCTCCCCGTAATAGGTTCCAATCGCAGCTTTAAAATGGATGTCTCGCCAAATTCTAAATTTTTTTCGACATAATATTTCGCAACGGCTCGTTCCCCTCTTCCTCGAATTACACGTAAATGACCACGATCAAAATGCTCCCCTAAACAATCCTGAAACTCCCCTACTTCCGGTATTTTTTTGTAACGCGTTAGTGCGTAATAAGTTTTTTGAACAGCTTGCTTAAAAAAACATTCTCGGATGATATGTGCGATTTGTTCGTCAAAACACCCCACTAAAATCCCTGAAGTTGGCGCATCGAGACGATTTAAGAGAAAAAATTTTTGATGATCAGGCAGAAAATAACAGCGCTGTTTGAAATCATAGGGCATATGTATTAAACTTTTCAGATTTATTTGCTGATTTTCATTGGGAATCGACATCACATCGCAGGGCTTATATAGCGCAACAATATGATGCATATTAGTATGTATGATATAAGCTTTAGGGTGTAAGGCAGCGCGAAACAGATCATTCATATTTTCAAAGAATGAAATAAAAATAATCATAAAAGCTAAATTTTAATCTTGAAAAAAAGAATGGAACGTTAGGGTGTAAAAAATGTTTGGGCTCTTAGCTCAGTGGTTAGAGCAGGGGACTCATAATCCCTTGGTCGCAGGTTCGAATCCCGCAGGGCCCACCCTAACAATACTTGATTACATCTGGTTTCATTGTTAAATTATTTTCGAATTTCCTAGCCGCCTCCAGGGCAGCCTTAAATACATTATTAAATCTAGTACTGCCCTTGCCCACTATTGCTTCTTTAGCTACAATATACGCTGCCAATTCTATAATTTTTCTACACCTTCGGATAATTATGTAATAGTTATGTAATTATTTCGCAAATCGTAAAGGCTAAAAATTAGAAAATTAAATTTCATTTTTCTAGGGTTCATCAAAGCCCATAGGGACCATTCCCCCTAGATCTTCACTACATTTTCTAATTTTTAATTCAGCCTAATACGTTACTTCATTATAAACTTATATAGTAAAGTAATGACTAACACTCCGTAAAACAATATTACTTTAATTTTTGTTTGTTTCCTTACAAAAATACCAACTATAGTCAATGCGATGAGACTGGGGTAGGAAATCTCTAATACCGGAACTAAAAACCGCGCTATTCCATCAAAATCAAATAGGGATAGTAAAAAAGTAATGGCCGTCGTTACCAATAAAACGAGTTTAAAATGTTTCTGCCCCAATTTAAATAAAGAACACAAATATTGGGCATAGATATTATTAAGAGCTACGATTGTCGTGAAGCAAGCAATGATCATTGTTATGCTGACAAATAACGCTGCGTAATTCCCCATAATGTGGTTCGCAATAGTTACTAACATCGATGCCGGCTTAACATTTTCTATCAACCTAGCAAAATTTGCTCCCAAGAAAGCCATCCCCGCATAAACTCCTATTAAAAGTAATACGGCTAAGATACTGGACTTTATCGCCATTCTTATGGCGTCAGTATCGGAAATTTCCGGAGGAAGTGCCTTTCTCATTTGAGTAAAAATAAAAGAAGAAAAGAAAAAAGCAGCTAAGAGATCCATCGTTTGATACCCCATAATCAATCCGTCTAAAAATAATCTACTAGGCGCAATAGAACTTACTTCTTTTAACTCCTTAACATGAATGATTCCCAATATAGTCAAAGTAGTGAAAAAGATTAACAAGATTGGGGTCAACCATTTGCCGATCATATTAATCATGCGTTGCTCTTTCAAACAAACAAAAAAAATGATTCCACAAAATATAAGGCTAAACACGTTGATAGGCAGTTTGGGAAATATATAATGGATACCTCCGTAGGCAACCGTAATACACCGTGGCATTCCGCCGAAAGAACCCATGAGCGACAAAGCAAATAGGGGTAAAAGGAATTTTACGAGAGAACCAGCTCCCCCAAAAAATGAGTAATAATCTCCCTTATGTAATTTTATGACAAATAGTCCGAAAAAAGGCAAAATCACTCCCGTCATCGCTAATCCTAAAAATTCCCATATCCAATATTCCCCTGCCATTTGCCCTACTTTAAGCGGAAAGACTAAATTTCCTGCCCCAAAGAACATTCCGAATAATGCGAAACCATAGGTAAAAATAAATCTATATTCTCTCATAAATAAAACAACTATTCCCATAGAGTAAGAGAAGTAGCCGTTTTCAACTTTTAAATAATTTTTATCTAGTCAACAACGAAGCATAATAATAGTTGATCTAACATATTTTATATTTCTATGAACTCATATAGTAAAGCAATAACTAGCACTCCGTAAAACAATATTACTTTAAATTTCGTTTGTTTTCTTACAAAAATACCGATTATGGTCAATGCGATGAGACTGGGATAGGTAATTTCTAATATCGGGATCAAAATCCATGCTATTTCATCAAAATCAAATAAAGATACCAAAAAAGCGATAACTGTCGTTACTAATAAGACGTATTTAAAACGTTCCTGATCTAACTTAATTAAGGAACACAAATATTGGGTATAGATACTATTGAGGGCTACGGTTGTAGCGAAGCAGGCAATAACCATCGTTATGCCGACAAATAGCGCTGCGTAATCTCCCATGATGTGATTTGCGATAGTTATTAAGATCGATGTTGATTTAACATTTTCTATTAAACCGGAGAAATTTGCTCCCAAGAAAGCCATTCCAGCGTAGGCCCCCACCAAAAGCAATACGGCTACGATACTCGACTTAATTGCCATTTTCATGATATCGGCATCGGAAGTTTTAGCAGGAAATGTTTTTTTTATTTGGTTAAAAATAAGAGCGGAAAAGAAGAAAGCGGCTAAGAGATCCATGGTTTGATATCCCAAAATTAGTCCGTCAAAAAATAGTTTACTAGGGGCAACGGGATTTATTTCCTTCAATTCTTTAGCATGATTAATTCCAAATATGGTCAAAAGGATAATAAAGATCAGTAAAGCTGGAGTTAACCATTTACCGATCGCATTGATAACGCGTTGTTCTTTCAAACAAACAAAAAAAACAATTCCACAAAATATAAAGCTAAAATTGGCCTTAGAAAGGTAAGGAATGACGTAATGAATACTTTCGTAGGCGACGGTGACACACCAGGGGACTGCTCCAAAGGAACCTAAAAGTGATAAAGTGAGCAGTGGCAAAAAGAATTTCACGAACGGGCCAGCACCTCCGAAAAATGAGGAATAATTTCCCCTATGTAATTCTATGACAAACAGTCCAAGGAATGGCAGAATTACTCCTGTCATTACTAACCCCAGGAATTCCCATATCCAATATTGGGCTGCCACTTGTCCTACCGCGAGAGGGAACGCTAAATTGCCTGCTCCAAAGAACATTCCAAACAATGCGAAGCCGTAGGTAAAAATGAATCTATACTCCTTCATAAATATTTTTTAAAACAATTAACACGATTTCCTTTTCTCCCGTCAAAAGCGCTTTTCGGGGTGATCTATTTTTTAATAATTTTCATTTAATTAACGATCAAGTACATTTTCGTGCAAATTGTTTCCTCTAGTAATTTAGCAATTTCATCACAAAAATCAACCCAAGAAAATATTACATTATAATTCTT
>JAITNS010000103.1 GCA_031290315.1 Puniceicoccales bacterium | reverse complement strand
GACGAAGAACTCACAAAAATCTTGCAAACGGAATATGGTCTTGAATCCTGGGAAGATTACAAAAAAGCTCCGGAAGAATTTCATAGCGATAAATGGTGGAAGGAAAGAGATTATGATTATCATAAGGGCTGCGCGCCCTTATGATCCTCGCCAGGAAACGTAGTTTCCTGGACCTTGGGACCGCCCTGGAACACGTGCAACGCACATGCTCCAGGGCGAACCACAATGCCTGGCCACAAATATTAAGTTCAAAGAATAATATTCTTTGAACGATTCCTTGGCCCAAAGGATTCATCCTCTGGACCTTGATTGCGGCCCGGTACTGTGCTATTAGCACAGTACTGGGCCGGTACCAGGTCAAGGAGTCCATGACTCCTTGCAGGGTATGGGACGGAGTCCCATAAGAAGCGGCGGAGTCCCATAAACTTACAATGCACGACTAGTTTGGGTTCCGACGAATCCGCGATTACGTTCTTCGTAAGACTTTTCGGAAAAGACACGTAATAATGGTGTTAATTGATTTGTGATGATTTTATCGATCAACTTAATCATCTTATCGCAATGTTTATCTGCGAGTTGCAGTTCATTGATGATAAATTTCAGTCTTTCATTTATTTTTTCTGTTTCCTTGCTAGAATTTTTGCTTTCATTTTGAAGAATAAACACACTTATAGTGCTAGAAATATTTCCAATAACATTCCGAAGATTTTGACTCGCTTCTTGAAATTCTTTTAAATCCTTGATACAATTAACGTAGGGCGAACTTGTCCCTGATTGTTGAAAATTTAATTCATCAAAGCAATCTTTGAAATAGGAAGACATAAGCTTTGTTTTTGTTATCACAATTTCCATATGTTCTTTAACACCATTTGGCACTTTTTCTAATTTGTTGCCGAACTCATCAGCGATATCTTCAACCCATTCAATATGATTTTGCATTTTTTTTATAATTTCATTAATATATGCTTGTCCTTCGGTTGTTAGCGCTGCTCTCGTAGACTCTGAAAATTTTGCGCAAACTACTTCAGGTTTGCTCGTTTTTAACATATTTTTAATCGCAGTTTCCGTCCAAGGAATAATCTCAGTATCGATTGCTTCCGTTTTTCCCGTTCCCGTAGGCGTTCCAGTATTTGGTGCCGCTGCTGGAGGTGGGAGTAATGTGTTAGGACTTACGGTCTCTCCATGCAATATATTTCCCATAAATAGGGAAGGAACATAAAAAAATAAATAATATTTTGATTCCATAATGAAGAATATAATACTCTTTTTTTATATTTTGTAAATCTATTTTTATTCATTTATTAAAAAATAAAATTAATATCCCAATTTTTCGTCATTGACCTAACCAGCGAGGAATCCGTATAATTCGCACATGTCAAGGAGTTTTGTCCATCTGCACGTACATACCGACTACAGTTTGCTCGACGGCGCATGCCGCATGGATCGCCTATTTGCTCGGGCAAAAGAACTTGAAATGAATGCAATTGCAATGACGGATCATGGCAATCTATTCGGTATCCCCGACTTTTTAAATTATGCAAAGAAATTCGCCCTTAAACCAATCGTCGGCTGCGAACTCTATACGGTATTTGATCGGGATTATACAGTTAAAGAAAAATTTCCACTCTATCATATGGGGTTACTGGTAATGAATGAAATTGGCTATAAAAATTTATCGAAACTCGTTTCCCTATCCCATACAAAAGGATTTTACTATAAACCACGGGTGAATTGGCAAGCAATTGAACAGTATTCGGAAGGCCTGATTTGTTTGACGGGATGTTATCAAGGATATCTTTCGTCGATGGTGTTGCAAGATAATTACCAAGAAGCACAAAAAGGTCTGGATTGGCTTATTAAAATTTTCGGAAAAGATCGCCTCTTTATCGAAGTCCAAAACCATGGTATGCCCGAATCAACGGAAATAATTCTCCCAGGACTCTTCAAATTAGCCGACGAAAATGAAATAAAAGTAGTTGCTACAAATGATTCGCATTATGTTTTTCAGGAAGATTGGGAAGCCCACGATCAATTACTCTGTATCCAAACCGTCGCGAAAGTAACCGATACAAACCGTTTCCGCATGAATACCCACCAACTCTATCTGAAGTCCCGCGAAGAAATGGAGCTCATCTTTAAAGATCGCTTGGAATGCCTCGATAATACGCAACTCGTTGCCGATATGTGTGATTTTACCCTGAAATATGGCGAAAATCATTTCCCTGTTTTCCGTCTACCTTCAGAGATTAAAATTGAAAATAATTTTACATATCTTAAAAATTTATGCATCGATGGTTTACAAACGCGTTACGCTGCCAATTACGTTGTATCTGAAGAACGTATTTCCGAATCCCAGGAAGCGGTCCTTTGTAATCGTCTGGATTATGAGTTATCGATTTTGGAAAAGACGGGTTTTGTGGATTATTTTTTAATTGTTTGGGATTTTATTAACTGGGCAAAATCGCGGGGCATACCGGTTGGGCCGGGAAGAGGTTCGGGAGCGGGTTCTATCGTTGCCTATTTACTTCGTATTACCGATATCGATCCCATAAAATTTGGACTACTCTTCGAACGCTTTTTAAATCCGGAACGCGTGTCACCACCCGACTTTGATATCGATTTTTGTATGCGTCGCCGCAGTGAGGTCATCGAATATGTTCGCCAAAAATATGGAAATGATCATGTGGGTAATATTATTACTTTCGGAACATTTGGGGCAAAGATGGTAATTCGAGACCTCTGCCGCGTCAACGATATCCCCTATGCGGAAGCTAATCGTATCGCTAAAATGGTACCCGATGAACTCAATATTTCCATCGATTCCGCCCTCGAAAAATCGAAGGAACTCCAACAAGAAGTTCATCTCAATCCTAAAATTGGGAAAATTTTAGAAGATGGAAAAATTATCGAGGACACTGTCCGCAATACGGGTACCCATGCAGCGGGGATTATTATTACGGAGGATATCGTCGAAAATATGCTTCCCGTCACGCTCCAAGAAGGCGCATTGACGACACAATATGCTAAGGAAGCCGTCGAGGAATTAGGGTTATTGAAAATGGATTTTTTAGGCCTCAAGACTTTGACGGTCATCGCCGATGCCGAATATTTTATCCAAAAATATAATCCCGAATTTTCGATCGATAAAATTCCATACGACGATAAAAATACTTATCAACTTTTGAATAGTGGTGAAACGATCGGTGTTTTCCAATTGGGGGAATCGGTGGGAATGCGTGCCCTTTGCAAGCGTTTTGAGATCAGTACGATTGAAGAAATTAGCGACATTAGCGCTCTCTATCGTCCGGGGCCGATGGAGTGGATTAATGAATATATCGCCGGTAAAAAAGATCCCCATAAAATTAAATACCCCCATCCCTTATTGGAAAGCGTTTGCCGTCCAACGTACGGTATTTTGATCTACCAGGAACAGGTTATGGAAGCTGCCCGGATCATTGGAGGTTATACCTTGAGCGGTGCGGATATTTTACGACGGGCGATGGGAAAGAAGAAAGTTGAGGTCATGAATGCCCAGCGCAGTATTTTTATCGATGGTGCTAAAAAGTATCACGATATTTCGGAAGAAAAAGCGGAGGAAATTTTTTCCATTCTCGAAAAATTTGCAGGCTACGGATTTAATAAATCCCATTCCATTGCCTATGCGGTTATCGCTTATCAAACTGCCTATTTGAAAGCGAATTATCCCGTCGAATTTATGGCGGCGGTATTATCTGCGGAATTAGGTAATGCGGAAAAAGTAGCCTATGGTATTTCGGAATGTACATCCATGAAGATTCCTTTACTGCCCCCCGATATCAACCAATCGCTTAACAATTTTACCCCTAATCATTGTACCCAATGTATTCGTTTTGGCCTAGGTGCAATTAAAGGGGTAGGGGATGTTGCAGCCGCAAATATCATGGGAGAACGTAAAAAGAGTGGCATTTTTAAAAATTTTACAGACTTTATTTCCCGGGTCGATTTACGTGTCGTTAATAAGCGTGTGATCGAATCTTTAATTTTTAGTGGAGCTTTTGATGATTTTGGCATCGATCGCCTCCATTTAGCCCGTTCCCTCGAAAATATAATGTCGGAAGCTTCCCTATTACAGAAAGATCGCGATATGGGACAATTTCAGCTCTTTGATATGTTTGGGGACGGAATGGAGACTCCTTCCTTTTCGAATTCCATCGACCAAACGGGACCTACTTTATCAAAATCTGAAAAATTAAATTATGAAAAAACATTGTTAGGCTTTTATGTTACAGGTCATCCGCTCGATGATTATAGCGATGTGCTCGATCAAATTAATTCAGTTCCTTCCATTGAAATGATTAGGGATGAATTTCGTTTATGTGGTGTTATTGCACTCGTAGAAAAACGAATTACTAAGAAAGAAAATCGTCTTTGGGGGACCTTTCAATTGGAAATGTTATCCGAAAAACTTTCCCTAAATTGTTTCCCGAGTATTTTTGAACAATATGGCCATTTACTTATTGAAGGGAGTATAGTTGTTGTAAAGGGTAATCGCCAAAAAACAGAAGATAACGATCGCTTCAGCGTCCAAGAAATTACAAATATAGGTACTGCATTGGCGAAATTTACAAAAAAAATTCATTGGATTATCGATCCCCGAGATCCGATTCTCTTAGATAAGGTTTGGGAATATATCTCGGGACATAGGGGAACGACTAAAGGTCGCTTAATTTTTAACTTCGACGATAATAGTCGACTCCAACGCGATATCCCAGAGCAATTTAACTGTCATTTCGATTACGCAATAATTCGGGACTTAGGGATTCCATTTAAAATAGAAACGTAAAAATCATTGATTTTCTTAGAAAAAAATTTATATTAATTCCATGGTTGGGAAACTCTGGAGATCGATTTTTGGAATTTTTACTTTTTTATCTACAATATATGGAGACACATCTGTTCCGCTAAAGAACCCTAAAAATGATGTTCTCCTATTATCTGAGTCGGCTACTCTCAATAATAAAAACCCGACACAATCTCCTTCAAGAAGTAAAAAAATAAAAATATTGATGTTACTGTGGCGGGACGAAACGGAAGCAGAGCAAGGATTTTTACAAGAATTAAAAAATCTAGGATATGAAGTCACGCTTACTACATTTAATGCGGATTATAATTTGAGAGGATTAAAGCAAGCGCTTCTTGAAAAAGATGAACAAAATGTTTATAACCCAAATGATTACGACTATATTTATACATTTGGTACGTTAGTTTCTTTAATTGCGATCGAATGGCTCCACAAACGCAATAGTACGACTCCGATTGTTTTCAATGTGGTTTCTGATCCGATGCGATCGGGACTGGTTTTGGACTATGCGGGTCACAATGGCGGTAATTTATCCGGTGTTTGTACCTCCCCATCTGTCGAAAAGCAATTGGAAAATGCTCGAGCGATTTGCACGATAAAATATCTATTTACTCTCATTAATCCCACGGAGCAAAACTGCCTCAATACCTTTGAAGCGCTCGAAATATTTTCCAAGGCAAAAAATATTACTATAGTGCGGATCGATATCACCAATGAGAATGATATTATAAATAAATTAAAGCAAATAGAGAAAGAAAAAGAGAAAGAGAAAATTCTAACCGATATGGCTATTTACATTCCATCGAGTTCTTTTTTTACGAAAAATATAAAATCTATTTTCGATTATTTACGTTCCATAAAAATGCCGATCATCGCCGAGCAACGGGATATGATTGAAATGGGTGGTCTTATAGGACTGACTGCTAGTTATGATTCGGCGGGTAAGGAAGCTGCCCAGATAATCAAGCTCAATCGTACTGACGGCATTCAGATGGAGAATATTCCGGTACGTTTTCCGAAATTCTTTTGCTTCATCAACAAAGATACGGCCGAGAGGCTAAGCCTTTCCATTGACGATCAAAAATTAAAAGTGCAATGGCTCGAGCCTCAAATTCAACAGCTAAATGACATAGGTACTGCTGCTAAACAACAGGAAAATGATAAACTTCCAAGTAATTCATTTGACATTATCAAATCTTTAATTAAACGAGTAAAGGAGATCGATCCTTCAATCTATCGTCGCGAAAGTGACAAACATCAGCTTAACCCATTCCAAGTAATAAAACTTTCCATTTATCAGCTAATACTTCTAAGGGAATTAATGAGTGCATGATCGAGGGCGTGCCAAGCCAATGTGGCGCATTTAATGCGCATGGGGAATTGTTTCACACCGAGTAGTGCAACGAGGTCGCCCATCGCTTCTTCGCTGAGTAAATTTAAATGATCGCTACTCAGTATAGTTTGCAATTTTTGGGAGAATTCGGATGCTTCGCCAATGGTCATGTTTTTTATTTTTTCCGTCATCATAGAGCCCGATGCCTTCGATATGGAGCAGCCTTGGGCATGAAATTTTACGTCCTTGATACGATCATCGACGACCTGTAAACTGAGGGTTAGTTCATCGCCGCAGGTCGCGTTATAGGCTTCTGCGAAATGAGTCATTGGTACTAAGTGGCCCTCATTGCGGGGCGACGCGCTATGGTCGATAATGATCTCTTGATATAACTCGTACAAAAGTGACATTCCAATAACATCAACAATTTATGAAATTTCCAAAAATACAACCTTTTTCCTAAAAAATGTAGGTGCCTCCTAATATTTGTTTTTAATTTTCTTTCAAGAAAAAAAATACTCCAGATGGGTAGGAAGGGGATTGGAATAGGGCGATAAAATAGCAAATACCGATACCTTCCGGGAAAGAAAAGTTATTCACATTGGAATGTTAGTAATTTGTGGATATCTGCGAATCACCCAAGGCTCTTGAAAAATAATTTTGTTTCGTTTTTAATTTTTGTGATACGTATTTTCGGGGAAGAAAAAAATAATGTTCTATTTTCCTATTATTGATGCCGCTTACGGGGCGTTGCTTAAAAAATCTAAAATTTTTTCATTGATAAATCAATATCCTTGATTGATCTGTAGTACAACTGCGTCGAAAATTTTTCGGGCGTAAAGAAATGTGAATAACATGATCGAAACTCAAACTAATATTATAAATGTACTTGATTTCGTTAAATCTGAGCTGCGAAAAGATTTGCGAGATACGATCTATTGGTCGTGGTTCGAGGCGATGCAAGTCGTCGACGAAAAGGAGGATCGTATTCTATTGAGTGTTCCCCATGATTTCGCACTCATTTGGATCAATGATAATTATCAAGATGTTATCACGCAAAAATTTCAGATGGCCCTTGGAAGATCCATGAAGATTAATTTCAAGCCGGAAGCGAATGGCGAAAATGTCCTAGGAACTGAAAAAATTATATCCCAAATTCCCCCATTAGATGATCATAGGGACCAGGAAGTTAAAGAGTCCTATATTCTCAATCCAAAAAATACCTTTGCAAATTTTATTATAGGGCCCGGGAATCAGATGGCCCATGCGGCTTCCATAGCGATCGCCAATGCCCCGGGAAAAGCTTACAATCCGCTTTTTCTTTACGGTTATACGGGTCTTGGAAAAACTCACCTCATGCATGCGGTTGCCCACCAAGTCCTCGAGAAAAATAAGAAAACGCGAGTTCTTTACACATCAACCGAAAAATTTACCAACGAATTTATTCAATCCATTCAACTCAATACGATAACGAAATTTCGAAAGAAGTACCGTAGTATCGATGTTTTTCTTTTGGATGATGTTCACTTTTTATCGGGAAAAGAACGCATTCAGGAGGAATTTTTTTATACATTTAATGAATTATTTGAGGCGCAAAAGCAGATCTTTTTATGCAGTGATCGTCCGGCTGCGGAGATTTCGAAGTTAGAGAGCCGTTTAGTATCTCGCTTCCAATGGGGATTGGTGACTGATATTCAGCCACCCGATCTAGAAACGCGTATCGCCATCTTAGCTAAAAAAGCCGAAGACCAAAAAATTATCCTCGACTATAGTATTTTGAGTTATTTAGCGGAGCATGTTTCGAGCAATGTGCGTCGATTGGAGGGGGCATTGACCCGTGTCGCGAGTTATATGAAATTGACAAAAGCGAAAGTCGATATTCATACTTTAAGAATGCTAATGAAAGATCTATTCAAAGAGGAAGTAACGGGTACGACATCGGTGGACATTATTCAACAAAGAGTAGCGGAGTTTTATAGTCTAAAGACGGCTGATTTACTAGGTAAGCGGCGGCCGGCAAATATCGCTATGGCACGGCAGATTGCGATGTATCTGAGCCGTACCTTAACGGCGCAATCATTGATAGATATTGGGCTTGCCTTTGGGGGACGTGATCACGCAACAGTAATTTACGCATGTAGATCGGTTGAAAATATGATGGACCAAGACGAAGTGATTAAAAGAAATGTTGAACATTTAAGGAAAACTTTACAACAGCACTAAGCATGAGACAACACACCATTTCTCGGGAAGTTTCCATTCAGGGCATTGGTCTTCATACGGGTAAAAAAGTCAGACTTACCTTTAAGCCTAGTGAGGCTAATGGGGGGATTATTTTTCGCCGCGTCGATCTTTACGGGAAGCCGGAATTACATCCATCGGTTACGGGAATTAGCGATTTAGTACGTTGCACGACGATTTGTTCCGGTGATATTCAAATTCACACCGTCGAGCATGTACTTAGTGCTTTAAATGGCATGAATATTGATAATATTATGATCGAAATCGATGCGGAAGAGCCGCCCATTCTCGATGGTTCCTCAAAATTTTACACCAATTTACTATGCGAAGCAGAGCCCATCGAACTGGAGGCGGAAAGGAAAGTATTTAAATTACAGGTTCCGATTTCGATTACGGAAGGCAATCGTTCTCTGATTGCATTGCCCTATGATGGGTTTAAAATTACATGTACTTCAGCCGACGATCGGGGGATTCATACGCAACATTTATCGCTGGATATTAATCCGGAGAACTATATTAGTGACATTGGGCCAGCTCGGACATTTGCGATTTATGAGGACATTGAGCCCCTATTACAGTGTGGGAAAATTCAAGGTGCCAGTTTAGATTCGGCGATTTTGATTAAGGGCGATCAAATTTTATCCAAAGAGTCTTTACGTTTCAATGACGAATTTGTTCGCCATAAGATACTCGATATAATGGGTGATATGGCTTTACTAGGCATAAAGTTACAATGTCATATTATTGCCGTTCGTCCGGGGCATGCGCTCAATTCGGAATTGGTAAAGAAAATTTGGGAGCAATATAGAGAGTCCATGCACACATCTTTACAACATTCGATTTCGAAGGTAGCAATTGCCCAGGAAATGGAATTTGACATAAAAAAAGTCCTTAATACTTTACCCCATCGCTATCCCTTTATTTTGATCGATCGCGTCATTGAAATTAGCGGTAATGATTATTTACGAGCGATTAAAAATGTAACGATTAACGAGCCATATTTTGTTGGGCATTATCCGGGGCATCCTGTGATGCCGGGGGTTTTGCAAATCGAAGCGATGGCCCAAGCGGCAGGTATATTAATGCTTAAGCGTTATCAATATGAGCAGCGGTTGGCGTATTTTATGAGTTGTGATAAAGTGAAATTTCGGAAACCGGTTACGCCGGGGGATCAATTGGAAATTGTGGTCCAAATTGTAAAATATCGAGGCGATAAGATTGGTATTGCGAGTGGTGAATGTAGAGTTAATGGTCAAGTGGTATCTTCGGCAGAGCTCATGTTTTCCGTTGTTAAAGCTCCGTGAATATTCACCCGACAGCGATTATTGAATCTGGTGCGCAACTTGCTGAGGATGTAAGCATTGGAGCTTTTGTATACATTGGGAAAGATGTTATTATGGGGCCTGGAAATAATGTGTGGCATCACGCTTCGGTGGAAGGGCACACAAGTTTGGGTGAAAATAATATAATTTTTCCCTATGCTTTTTTAGGAGGGCAGACTCAGGATTTAAAGTATAGAGGGGATCATGTTGGGTTAAAAATTGGAAACAATAATATTTTCCGCGAGTATATGACGATTCACAGTGGGACGAAGGAGGGAAGTGCTACGGATATCGGTAATAATAATGCTTTTCTTTCCTACTCGCATGTTGCCCATGATTGTAGGGTAGGCGATCACGTCATTATGAGTAGTTTATCGGCTTTAGCGGGATATGTCACCCTAGGGAATTACGTCAATATTGCGTGGAATGCGGGTGTTCACCAATTTTGCAAAGTAGGGGACTATGCGATGTTAGGGGCGAGTTCGAAAGCATTGATGGACATTTTACCGTTTATGTTAGCGGAAGGGCAACCGGCTCGCACCCGCTATTTCAATAAAGTCAATTTAGAGCGCAATCAATTTTCGGAAGCGGGTATCGAACACGTGAAAAATATCTATCGCATTTTATTTCATTCTTCAAATAATCGCTCCGAAGCGCTTGAAATATTGAAAGAAAAACAAGTAGAAGCGCCTAAAATTTACATACAGGTGATCCAAGCAATTGAATCTTCTCGACGTGGATTTTGTTAAAAAGTGTATTTTATGCTTGAGTTTAAGAAGCAAAAAAATATCTCATCAACCATGGGAAATCACTGCTATCAACATTTATTGAGCGTATTATTTTTAAGTAATGTAGCAATTTACGGTTCAGAGAAAGTGGGGATTTCAAAAGAAATTACGACATTAGCACCGAGTAATATTATAGAAGGAATAAAAATTTTAAAAAAGGAAGAAAAGGAAATAAAAATGGAAACAACATTAATTATTTTGAAGCCGGATTGTATGGAAAAGGGACTTTGGTGGAAAGTTCTTAGTCGTTTTGATGAAGAGAATTTTAAAATTGTTGGGTGTAAGATGATGTCTTTATCGGAAAGTTTATTAAAGGATCATTATGCGCATCTTGTACATTTACCATTTTTCCCTGAAGTTGTATCTTTTATGCAATCCAAACCGGTAATGGTAATAGCTTTACGGGGAAAGAGATTATCGAAAAGTCCGAACTTTGCTGGGGCCAACGGATTCCGCACTTGCGCCGAAAGGAACCATTCGCGGGGATTATGGTACGGACAAGATGCGCAATATTGCCCATGCTTCTGACAGTGAAGAAAGTGCTCAAAAAGAATTGAGGCGCTTTTTTACTGGAGAAGAGTTATTTTTGGAGTAATATTTTTTTTTATATTAAAATAAAGCTTTGATGTTTTTCTCCATCAAAGCTTTTGTTTTTCTGTGTTTTATTATATATATGTAGATTTATTTAGTAGCCCATGCTTTTTTCTTTATTTCTATATGCTTGCAATGAATTTAACTGTGCAGCTAATCTCTCTGCAGATTGCGCTATAATTCCATTCATAAGATTCGAAAGATTCTTTTGATCTGTTGGAGAAAGCTGTTCGAATATATTTTTTCTTATGGGTGTCTTATTTGCTACACCTATTATTATATCATTAGAAGGTGTTGCCGCTTTCTTCCATGCAACATTATGCTCTGGTGCTGGTGCATTATAATAGCTCGCTTGAGGCGGCTGGCTTTGTGGTGTATAATTAGAAGGTTGATACCAAGGTGAAGGCGGCTGGCTTGGTATAGCTGGTGCACTATAATAGTTCGCTTGAGGCGGCGACTGGTTTGGCACTGGTGCATTATTATAATTTGTATTTACATAAGCAGCGACATGTCTTTCTCCCCAGTTACGTGCTACAGGGTTGGCCCGCATGTTGGCACGTGCCTTTTTAAGCCACTCTTCTCCTGCATCATAATCATAATTACCGAATAAAGGGCTTGTTACTCCCAATATACATATTCCTACTATTTTATCAATTTTCATATCATTCCTTTTTTATATTGTTATGCATCTTATAACCACCATGGTAATAAGAGTACGAGGTCGTATTATATAAAAACTTCATGAAATGCAATTTTTTTTTTTAAATGTAACTAAATAAGCAGTATATTTTAATAAAAAAATTTATTGACTAAATTTAAGTGATTTTGATGCTACAGAAATATTTTAAATTGCCCAGATGGCGGAATTGGCAGACGCGTCGGACTCAAAATCCGATTCCTGCAAAGGAGTGAGGGTTCGACCCCCTCTCTGGGCACCAAATTTTTTATGCGAAAAAAAATTTTCTAAAAAGTATTTTTTGTTTGACCTTTTTCTCTTTGCCTAAACTTTTATCCCCAATATCTAAAAATTGTTTTTATGAGTTATAGGAATACTTCTGTCTTTATTTTAACTGGCTTTATTTTTATTTTGATGAGCTTTATTTTTCAGGTACGAGTTTCTGCTTCGGAAGAGATTGTTCATTTACCTTTTATTTGTGGTATTCATGGAACTGAATTGACAAACGAAGAAATTGAATTTTTAAAGAAATATCGTCCCATTGGAGCCATTTTATCTTCGGAGAATTTGGAATATGATACCCAAAGAAATATTAATAAAGAAAAATTTCGAAAATTATGTGGCGATATTCATAATTACTCGCCTTACATTTTGACCGACCAAGAGGGTGGGCGTGTCCAACATTTACAGGGTTCCAATTGTTATCGTGCACCTGCGCCGGGAAGTTTCTCAGAAAATATTAGGCAAGAAAATTTCCAAGAAAAATGCAAAGCAATTCAATTGAATGTGAAACGCATAGATCAGGATTTGTTGGATATGGGAATTAATGTAAATTGCGCACCTTGTTGTGATTTGTTGCCAAAAGGTACCGCTTCCTTTATTGGTAATCGTAGTTTTGGAAATGATCCACAAGTTGTAATTTCTTTTGCAGTAGATTGGGTCAAACAGGCAGCACAGGATGGAATCATTTCTGTTTTAAAACACTGTCCTGGCCATGGAAATACGGTTCAAGACAGCCATCGCGAACTCCCAGTTGTTAATAAATCTTTGCCCGATCTTTTGCAAAGTGATTTTAAAATTTTTGAAGATACTGTAAGGCAATTACAGCAAAGTGGCATTCCTGAGGATTGTTTTTGGGTAATGACGGCTCATGTTGTATATCCTGCAGCGGATCCTGAGCATTGCGCGACTCAATCTCCAACAGTTATACACATGATAAGAGAAAAATTTAATTTTCATGGGAAAATTGTATCGGATTGTATTCGTATGCAAGCATTGAAAGGAGAGCTTTGGGAACGAGCAATTGCTTCCCTTAAAGCGGGTTGCGATTATGTTCTCTGTTGTTCTTCAAATCTTGAGCAGAAAATAAGTGTTGCCGAAAAAATAAGGGAATATATGGCTGCTAAAAATAAGGGCTCCTCGCTATAAGAAAAATAAGGGCTGCTCGCCCTTATGATCCTCGCCAGGAAACAATGTTTCCTGGACCTTGGAACCGCCCTGGATCACGTGCAACGCACGTGTTCCAGGGCGAGTCAATTCCCGGCCAGGTTGATTAAATTCAAAGAATAATATTCTTTGAACTATTTCTTGGCCCTGGATTAGATGCCAACGGCATCTAATCCAGGGCCATAAAGGAGGTCCAGGGGATCCATCCCCTGGTGGGGCATGGGGCAAAGCCCCATATCTGCTTTTTGCTAATAGCACAGCCATAAAGGAGGCCCAGGGGATACTATCCCCTGGCGGGGTATGGGGCGGAGCCCCATGTTATAAATAAAGATTTAATTTCCGAGCGAATATGTTCAACTGTTAATCCAAAATGTACTTGGACTTGTTTACCTGGAGCACTCAATCCGAAATCATCGACGGCGATAATTTTCCCTTGTGAGCCAACATATCGATACCATGGCATTGCGACACCTGCTTCGATAGCTAAGCGTAATGGGCATGAAGATGGTAAAATTTTTTCCTTATATTCGGCATTTTGGCGTTCAAAAATTTCCATACTGGGCATTGAAACAACGCGTACACACATAGTAAAATCATGCACAGCTTCTAAAGCCAATGACAACTCACTGCCTGTTCCTATGACGATTAATCGTAAATGGTCTGTAGCATCGTGTGCGATATAAGCTCCGCAAATAGTTCCATTGCGGCGATTTGCAACTTTCGATAATATTGGCAAATTTTGTCGCGATAAGATCAGAGCAGTTGGTCCATCTTTTCGCAAAAACGCAGCCTGATAAGCACCTACGCATTCCTCAGCATTTGCAGGTCGAATAACATCGAGATTTGGAATTGCTCGCAATGCTGCTAGTGTTTCTACTGGTTGGTGAGTAGGGCCATCTTGTCCAATCGCGATTGAATCATGCGTAAAGATATAAACTACGGGCAATTTAGCCATTGCAGCGATACGAATCGCCGGACGTAAATAATCGGAAAACACTAAAAATGTCGAACCACTTGGTTGGAAAATTCCATCATAGGCGATACCATTTAAAATCGCTCCCATCGCATGCTCGCGGATACCAAAACTAATATTTCTTCCCGTCCAATCCTCCGGATTAAAATCATTTTTTTGGAACAAATAATTTTTACAAGAGCTAAACAAATCAGCACTGCCGGTGATAATTCTTGGATTTTTTTCTGCTAATTTATTGAGTATTTTTCCACCAATTTCGCGAGTTGAAATCGCATCATTTTCTTTACAAATATCATGCGACAAGGAATAATCGGTATCTTGCCCACTAAAAAATAATACATATTGCTCCTTATTTTCTTTTTTCCATGCGTCGAACTTGATCTCCCAATGATGATATTCTTCAGCCCATTGTTTGCGTCGATTTTTGAAAAATAATTTAACCTCATCGCTAATAAAAAATGATCGATCTGGGAGCCCTAATTTTTCCTTCGCTTCACGAATAAATTTTATACCTATTTCGCCGTGTGCTTTCGATGTCCCCGCTACTTCATCGATCCCATGCCCAATAATCGTTTTGGCAATAATTAAATTGGGACAATCGGATAGAATCGCTTGTTGGTAGGCTTCGATGAATTGAGCGATATTGTGACCATCGACCTCTTGCACGAAAAATTTGTAAGCTTCGAAACGCTGCTTAACATTATCTGATTGCGTTTTATTTAGCGAAGTATCTAGTGTAATGCCATTTGAATCGTAAATCAAAATTAAATTATCGAGCCTTAAATGTCCTGCTAAAGAACATGCTTCATGGGAAATTCCTTCTTGCAAACAGCCGTCACCACAAAGACAAACGATGTGATAGTCTAAAATTTGAGCGATATTTTTTAAACGAGATTGTTGCATTTTTTCGGAAATTGCAAAACCGACAGCATTAGCAAGACCTTGACCAAGGGGGCCGGTCGTCGATTCAATACCTGGAGTAAGTGAGAATTCGGGATGTCCCGGTAAATTACTATTGTAAGTACGGAAGTTGGGTAAAGGATCGAGAGGGAATCCACTGAGAAAAAGCCATGGATAAAGAAATGAAGTAGCATGCCCAGCGGATAATATGAAACGATCACGGTTAATCCAACGAGGAGAATTGGGAAAGAGGTGGAGAAGATATCCAAATAAAGCAGCGCCGATTTCAGCACACCCTAGCGGTAACCCGAGATGTCCCGATTGAGCATTGGCTACAGTGTCCATCGCTAAGCCGCAAGCAATATTGGCGCTTTTTTGTAAATCGGAAAGTATTTGTTTGGGAATAGTCACAAAGATTGTAAATAAGTAGATTGGTATAGATTTTTTGGAAATCGTCAACTATCTATAAGAAAAATAAGGGCTGCTCGCCCTTATAATCCTCGCCAGGAAACATTGTTTCCTGGACCTTGGGACCGCCCTGAAACACGTGCAACGCACGTGTTCCAGGGCGAATCAATTCCCGGCTAGGTTGGTTAAGTTCAAAGAATAATATTCTTTGAACAATTCCTTTGGCCCTAGATTAGATG
>JAITNS010000101.1 GCA_031290315.1 Puniceicoccales bacterium | reverse complement strand
CTTCTGGGGCAAAAAGCCGGAGGCAACCGTGGGAGCTGCTTTGAGAGATGTCGTTACTCAACAGGATCATCGTGGACCTAACATTCTCCAGCGTGCGGCAAGTAATATCAAAAGTACAGGATCTAATATAGCTAATAGTGTACGACAGAATTACCGAGCGATGACTGGTAAATCACCAGAGCCAGGGCTTTGGGAAAAAGCGGAAAATTATGCCGGAAAGGTAAAAAGTTATTTCAATAATCCTTCTAAATAACTGGAACAATCCATGGGATTATCTTCTACGTAATTTTGTAAATATAATATAATGAGCGCTTCCCAAATCGAAGCGTTCACTTATTTATACTTCATTTTTTGTTTTAATAATTAAAAATTTATTAACTTCAAAACATAAATCCTATAAAGTTCCTTACATAAACATAAATAAAAAATTACTTTTCACAAAATCGTCACTAAAAAAATTGACAATAAATTCAATTTCCATAAATTTAGTTTCATCATGAAAAATGTATCATCATACTTAACGGTAACAATGTTTATGGGAAATTTTGTCGGTATTTGTTACGCTACCTATTTATCTCCCGAAGAATTCGAGAATTATAATTCCTACGGAGCTTTTCCTGACCAAAACAATTCTGCAGCCCCCTTACATCCTCCTTATCAACAAATGCCTACGGGAAGCTATACGCCACAACATCAACACATGCATCAGCCACAAAACCAATATACACCCCCACATTCTCCCTATCAACAAATGCCTACGGGAAGCTATACGCCACAGCATCAACACATGTATCAGCCACAAAACCAACAATACATCACATCCCAAGCACCTAACCCTACGCCCCAATACCCTCTTTACCAAAGGCCACCTAGACTCAGTAATATTTATTCAAGAATAACACCATTATCGGTAGATTCCTTAAAAAATACGTTTCCAGATATTAAAATTTGGCTAGGAAAAGTAAATGCTATTTGCGAAATGGGTTCCAAAGTATGTGCCCATCATGTTGGCCAAGTATCGGACCTAGAATCTTCTGTTAGAAATTTTTCAGGTGAACCTAACGATTGTCCAGTAATGATTTTAGAAATCACAAATGGAAAAGTTTCCACTCCTTACTTTTTCAATAAATTGTATGTGATGCAGGGTTGGAATCTAAATAATCCATATAAGGCCGGTTATACCTCAGATGATAGGATTCAAAATATTTTAAATGGAAGCACCCCTTCTTTCGCCCCCGAAATAGGGGAATGGAAAACTTTATGGCAAAATAACGAATTACTATTTTTTGTTATTTATAATAATAATCTTTTCCTTTTAGTACCAATCAACCAACAGGATGAAGGGTTGGAGACAAATAGTTCTAATTGGCGGACATCACCAGGAATGAAAGCCGGGTTAACTGCTGCTGCTGCTGCCGCCATAGCTTTAGGTGCGAATGCTCTGAAAAATAACATCTTTGGAGATAGCCCTACGACTACAACGACTGATGATAGCGCTCCCCAAGCAAAAAAAGATAATAGTTCCAGTGGATGGAGTTGGCGGAATCCTTTTTCACGAAATAATAATAGTCCTGCAACTAATAATGATACGACTAATAATAATAACGCTCCCCAAGCAAAAAAAACTAATGATTCCAATGGGGGAGGTTGGTGGCCTTTTTCAAAGAATAATAGTTCTGTAATTAATAATGATACGACTAATAATAATAACGCTCCCCAAGCAAAAAAAGCCAATAATTCCAATGGGGGAGGTTGGTGGCCTTTTTCAAAGAATAATAGTTCTGTAACTAATAATAACGCTTCCCAAGCAAAAAAAGCCAATAATTCCAATGGGGCTTGGTGGAATCCTCTTTCATGGAATAATAGTTCTGTAACTAATAATGATACGACTAATAATAATAACGCTCCCCAAGCAGAAGAAGGAATACTTCAAAATTTTATAGCAGAAGCAAAAGCAGGAATATTTCAAAATTTAGCAGAAGCAAAAGAAGAAGCAAAAGCAGGAATATCTCAAAATTTTCAAAAAATTATAGCAGAGGCACCTCAACATATCGAGAAAATACAATCTTTTTTAGCAACACAAACAAATCAAGCTCAACAATCCCAAGCTCAACAGCTTCAAGCTCAACAACTTCAAGCTCAACAACTTCAAGCTCAACAGCTTCAAGCTCAACAACTTCAACTTCAACAACTTCAAGCTCAAGCTCAACAGCTTCAAGCTCAACAATCGCAACATCCACCACATTCATATTCATATCCAACCAATACGCAGCAACACTATCCGCAGCAATCGCATCAATCTTTTCCTAATCAGCTTCAAAATGATCAACAACTGCGATATCAACAACCACGTTCATCTTCATATCCAACCAATACGCAGCAATACTATCCGCAGCAATCGCATCAATCTCCTCCTGTTGCTCAGAGTGTATCTTTTGTTCAGAGTGGATCGGCGTATGCTCCTGTTCCTCCTCCAATAGATGATGATAGCTCAGAGGTAGACGAAGAAAGTACTCCTTCTAAATCAGAAAAAGTGAAAAAATCAAAAAAATCCAATCATAAAAATGATGGTGATAAAAAGGAGCATAATAAAATAAAAGATAAGCAAGGGAAACGGAAGAATCCCCGAATCAAAAAAAATGAGATGCAGGTACCACATGAACAAGTATCGGAAGCATTGGGTAATCATCAGCCTTATCCCCCAAAAAAAATGAAAATTTAGTACATGCGAAAAACTTGGAATTTTAATTCTTAGAAAAATACATGTATTCATAAAATATGTTGATAAAAGCAAAAGTACCCTCCCAATTGGGAGGGTATTTTCCAGTTATTTCTTATTCCGTGTTAAAATTTTATTCTCACAATATAAACATAAAGTTTTTGTCTTAAAAAAATAATAACTCATTGACAATGTTAAAAAAAATATAAACTTCACATTAATATGAAAAATGTAAAATTATATGTAATTATAGCGATGCTTGCGGGGAATTTTCCAAGCACTAGCCAGGCTGTAGCAACAAATAAATTAATTCCAGAAATTAAAAATATTGATGAATTAAATGTTTGCTATCCGGGAGTAAAAAATATACTTGGGAAAATAAATAATGTTATTCAAGTGGATAATCATTTATTTTTGATTTATAAAGGAACCTTAGAAAAACAAAAACCAATAGAAACGATTATTAAAAATTCTGGAAAGATAAATATTCCCATTTGGATTTTAGAAATAACCGATGGAACATTTCATCTTTGGCATCCCTATTTTTTTAATAAATTAACAATTTACACTAAATTAATTGAAACTAAAACTGAAACTGAAGGCAAGTATAAACCTAAAGTAAAAACTAAAACTGAAAACCAAACAAAAGGCAAAATCAAAGGTAAGGCTAAGGATAGAATTGAAGTGAAAATTGAAGCGGAAGATGAATCGAGTGAAACTGAAAGCGAAGATGTAGTTGAAGTTAAAGCTAAAGATGCAACCAAAGGTAAGCCTGATAATTTTGAAAACAAAGCAAAAGATAAACCTAATAGTAAAACTGAAGTAAAGGTCGAAGAAAAAATTGAACCTAAACCCATTATCTATAAAGCTGGCATAGCAAGTGACCAGAAGATTCTAGCAATTCTAGGCACAAAAAATAAAGATGTTAGTGAGGAAGAACGGCGCTGGAAAGAATTATGGCAAAAGGGGCAATTATTATTTCTAATCACCTACAATGAGGATGTTTTCCAATTAATAGCGAGTCAAAAACAGGAGGAACTTGATGATGTCACATCCGATGATTGGCATACCTCTACAACTAAAAAAATAATTATAGGACAAACTGCAATTGCAGTAGTCATAGGTGTTCTTGTGGCAACTGGTGTGTTCCCATTCGGAAGTACAGTAAAAGCAGTTGAAACAGCATTTATAGCAGCAAAAGATGCAATAATATCTGTTACTAGTCCCGTATTTGGGTGGTTGGCGACCAAATGTATCAGTGTAAGAGACATTATAATTCATAACCTATCTACCTTAAAAAAAGCTAATGAAGCAGTAAGCACAGTTAATAATACCTATGAAAAAGTAAAAAAAATAAGTGAAGCAATAAATACTAAACCTCCTAAACCTCCCACTCCTCCCATGGTGAGAGCTCCCGCTAATTCTCCTTGGCCCACGCCCCCTCCTGGCTATAATCCGGCAGCATGGCCCCCTCCCATGCCGGGAGCTCCAACTAATTCTCCTTGGCCCACGCCTCCTCCTGGCTATAACCCTCAATTTTAATAGTAATGCCATCCCTAAAATATCACCCATTAACAATCTTTCTGCCAACCTAGAAAGAAATGTGGCTTGACATTATATGTGCGATAAAAAAAGTGTATTAATATTGAATGGGGTTGTAGCTTAGTTGGTAGAGCGCGTCGTTCGCAATGACGAGGTCGTCGGTTCGAATCCGATCAACTCCACCATCCACTTTTCTAATTTATTCGCTTTTCCATATTTTCTATCGATCATTCACATCTTTGTATGCCATATTCCCACAGAAAACTAAATTATTCACTTGACAAAAATATTTTTTTTTATGTATTCTGCGTCGATGTGTGGAATCCATATTATTTGACGACTATTCTTTTTGCTGAGTTATGTTTTAAAGAATTGTTTAATGGTAAATTTTATGGCCAAGAAAATGTTCCACAAGCGGGGCCATTCATTGTCGCAGCAAATCATTTGAGCCATCTAGATCCGCCTTTAGTTGGAGCAGCGTTCCGTAAACGGGAGCTCATGTATCTCGGACGAAAAACGCTCTTTAAGCCAGGCTTTTGGAATTGGTTACTTTCCCATATCAATGTTATTCCCGTCGATAGGGAAAAAGTATCCGATCTACATGCAATTAAAAGTGTGCTTACTTTACTGAAAAATGATTTTGGCGTCGTTATTTTCCCGGAAGGGACGCGATCCTTAGACGGAAACTTTGGAATTGCACAACCGGGGATTGGTTTTTTAGCATGTAAGACGCAAGTCCCAGTCATTCCCCTCCGACTCTTTGGAACCTACGAAATTTTAAAAAAGAATTGCCTTACACCTGATATCCGACAATCGGCACAAATCGTCATTGGAAAACCGATAGCCCCCAAGCAATATGA
>JAITNS010000025.1 GCA_031290315.1 Puniceicoccales bacterium | reverse complement strand
TTGGGTATGAGTTTTACGGGTCTTTCTGATCCAGGGGAGCGTCTTTCTGATGCCATCGACTGGGACGCCCCCAGCGGCGGCGAGGTTTCTGGTCTCAGCGACGCCCACAACAGCGGCGAGGTTTCTGATCCCGACGACGACCCTATCGGCGATAGTGCAGATGATTAAAAGGCTAGATGATGATATAAGTGAACATTCTACGGACGATTGACCCTAGCGACTAAATCAACTCATTTATCAATCATTTATAAAAATACCGAAACTATTTAGCTTGCCCTTGGCCCAATTTACTCCGTATGATCTTCTTCTCCAAGTATTCCCTGACCATTTCTTTCTGCTCCATCCAATCTGCTCCTTCTATTGCACGCTGCATTTCCTCGTAAATCTTCTCCGCCCTCGAAAAATTCCCCAAATAACACTCCAAATCCGCCTCCCTTAAACACCCTATATATCCCATTCGCCCTACTCCCTTCCCTAATTCCTTAAATACTTCCAACGCTCCCCCTACTCCTCTGCCACTCTCTAAATAAATTTCACCCCGCAAATAGCGCGCCTCATCCGGTAAATAACACCCCAATTCCTCCAATATCGCCAACGCTTCTCCATATCTCCCAATGGCTCGTAATCCCATCACTTTTTCTAATAATATTTTTCCCATATCATGGCTCTCCTTCTCCCCTAATAAGGACTCTATTCCCTCCGCTATCTTTCTATCTCCCCGTTCAATCGCAATTCGCAATTGTAACTGCAATAACTTCTCGTAATATTTTTCCCCACTCTCCTCAATATAATAATGTCTCCCAAACTCTATCAATCGTTGCGCTTCTTCCATATTACCTAAGCGATATTGGACCTGCGCGTAAAAATAGCACGCCGATAGCCCTAAGATCCCCTCCTCTATCCATGGCCGTAAATAGCGACATGCTTTCTCTAAATCATTTTCCCTATAGGCATCTGCCGCACAATTCCAGTCAAACTTCGCCTGAATACGCTTATTCTGAAATGCTAATGGCTCTGTCTCTTTCCACGTATTCCCATGCAGTAATGCTGTCCCGTAACGAAATAAAATCTCATCATCCGCTTCTAAACGATAGCGCTCCCAATAAATCGCTGCCGCTAATGTATAATCTTTATTACAATAATAGGCATCGGCAGCGATAACAAGATAGCGTTTTGCTTCACTTACATCACTTACTTCTTTAGCTTGCAAATAGTAATCGGCAGCCCGACGATAATGTTTCCTTTTAATGCAAATATCTCCCAATAATTCTAGCAAATGCGTCCGGTCACCCTCCATATGCTCCAATAAAATCTTACCCGCATCTTCCGCCTCCGATAAATCACCATTTATTTCTAGTTGCTTAATCGCTTCAATCTGCGCTTCCCAATGATTCGATAACTCTCCTAAAATCGCTCCCACATAAAAAGTAATAATAGATATAAGGACAATGACTTTCCTATTACATCCTAAGGAACGACTGTTTAACGTGTTGCACTGCATTTTCGTCAATAACCATTTGTTGAGTATCTTTTATATCGGGAGAATCGTACATCATATCGATCATCATTGATTCCATGATCGAACGCAACGCACGGGCACCCGTCTTACGCTCTATGGCGATCTTGGCAATTTCTCGAATAGCTTCCGACGTAATGCTAAGCTCGACACCATCCCATGCCAGTAATTTTTGATACTGCTTTACCAATGCATTACGCGTATGGGTCAATACATGAACCAAATCATCTTCCTTTAGCTCATCGAGTACGGAAACTACCGGTAAACGTCCGATAAACTCTGGAATTAAGCCGAAGTGAATGAGGTCTTCCGGTCGAACTTGATGCAAAATATTTTCGTCTTCTTTTTGATTATTTTGTAAAGCAGTATTAAAACCTAAAATCTTCTTTCCCACGCGATCTTTGACAATTTTGTCGAGATCCGCAAAAGCTCCACCACAAATAAATAAAATATTTTCCGTATTTATTTTGATATATTCTTCCTCGGGATGCTTACGCCCACCTTTAGGCGGTATATTACAAACCGTACCTTCTAAAATCTTAAGCAGAGCTTGTTGAACACCTTCGCCAGAAACATCGCGGGAAATCGAAACATTTTCCGTCCTTCGACCAATCTTATCAATCTCATCGACGTAAACAATGCCACACTCTGTCCTTTTAATATCATAATCGGCATTTTGTAAGAGTCGCAAAATAATATTTTCCACATCTTCGCCAACATAGCCCGCTTCAGTTAAAGTTGTTGCATCGGCAATCGCAAAGGGTACATCGAGCGCTCGTGCCAATGTCTTCGCCAAAAGTGTCTTACCACTACCCGTTGGCCCAATAAGTAAAATATTACTTTTTTCGATCTCGACGTCATTATTTTCGTCATCTTGTACCCGAAAAGCACACTGATCATCTTCAATCACTCCTGCAGATACTAGGCGTTTATAATGATTATAGACCGCAACGGATAATACTTTTTTAGCGTGACCTTGGCCAACAACATAGGCATCTAAAATCTTTTTTAACTCGGATGGGATCATGCATTTAAAGGAAAATTTGTCCTCATACTTTTTAATTTCTACATTACTTTCCTCATCGCTAATTTGATGGGAACTTCTGCCGTAATATTTCGTACAGCCTTTTGATTCCTTCGATAACGCCGCTACGCACACTTCTACACAACGCTCACAAATAAACACACCATTAGGCCCTGCAATTAATTTTTGGACAAGCGCTTGGTGTTTACCGCAAAAGGAACAACGATCATGGGTTTTATTCATCGTCATGATCAAACGATAAATTTATGAGTTTGTCATCATTTTTTTTGTGCCCCCTGCTATTTTTTTCTTCCCTACCTAATAAATCCTCATCTTCCAAAAGATTTTCAATCATAAGGCCTAGGGAATGGTCGCTCGACGCAATGCGAAATATTTTTGAACAAATTTCCCGACGAATTTGCGAAATTAATGTCTCAAAGAAACTAAATGCCTCATGCTTATATTCATTTAAAGGATCTTTTTGCCCATAACCGCGTAAGCCTACACTACGGCGTAGTTCTTCCATTTCAGTGAGATGGTCCTGCCAATTGTGATCGATTGCATTTAACATAACATATTGCTCCATATCGCCTAAGAAATCGGAGTCCTCCACATCTAATTTTATGGAATAAGCGGATTTAATTTTTTCGATAACGAAATTAGTTGCCTCTTGGACATCGTCAAATTGTTCGAGATCCTCCCTTTTAAGGGCGATCGGGAAATAGATATTAAAGGAACTGATGACCGAATCAAAATTAGGACTATCACCAAAGCGATCCTTATTACCGAGTAAGCAGGAAGCGAGTTGGGCATAGACCTCATCTTCTATGAGTGAAAATAGTAGGGCACGAATATTATCGGCGGCGAGGATTTGGTTACGCATGCCATAAATAATTTCCCGTTGTTTATTGAGAACATCGTCGTATTGTAGTAGGCGGCGACGTACGGAATAGTTATAGGCCTCGACTTTTTTCTGAGCATTTTCAATGGAACGATTGAGCCAAGGATGTTCAAGTACATCACCCTCATCAAAATTTCGATCCAAAAGCGATGCAATGGGCCCTGTCCCTGCAAATAAGCGCATCAAATTATCTTCCAATGAAACAAAAAATCGCGAAACTCCCGGATCTCCCTGCCGAGCACATCGCCCTCGCAATTGTCGATCGACACGCCGCGATTCATGGCGCTCCGTACCGATCACAAACAACCCACCCAATTCCGCGACACCTTCGCCCAGACGGATATCAGTTCCACGCCCGGCCATATTTGTCGAAATTGTTACGGATCCCAATTGGCCTGCTTGAGCGATAATTTCCGCTTCTTTCTCATGGAATTTTGCATTCAATACCGTATGTTTAATTTTTTCACGCTTTAACATACGACTTAATAATTCTGAAGCTTCGACGGAAGCGGTACCGACTAGAACGGGTTGTCGGCACTGATGAGCTTTCTTAATGGTTTCAACGACAGCCCCATACTTTTCGCGTCGCGTCTTATAGATGAGGTCATTATGATCGATGCGTTGACAAGGGCAATTTGTTGGAATCGCCATAACGTTGAGCTTATAGATATCAAAAAATTCTTGAGATTCGGTTTCAGCTGTTCCTGTCATACCTGCTAATTTTTCATACATTCGAAAATAATTTTGGATTGTGATTGTTGCGTAAGTTTTAGATTCTTTTTCGACTTTAACACCTTCCTTTGCTTCGACGGCCTGGTGAAGACCTTCGCTCCAACGGCGTCCGGGCATAGCACGTCCCGTATTTTCGTCGACGATAATCACTTTACCGTCCTGAATCACATATTCTTCATCGCGATTGTATAAACTATAGGCACGCAACAACTGGTTAAGGCAATGAATTTTTTCACTTTTATCGACAAAGATGGCTTCCGCTGCCTGTTTTCTCTTTAATTTTTCATCGGCCTGCAAGCTATGATTACCATCGATTTCCGAATAAATGGCGGGCAAATCCGGTAAGACGAAGGCATCAGGATCTTCGGGATACAAGGTATTGCGGCCGATTTCTGAGAGATCTACTTGATGACCTCTTTCATCGATAGCGAAATAGAGTTCTTCTTTTAGTTCCGTACGCAATTCGCGATTGATATCGGCACCGATTTCCAGATCAAATTTATCGAGTTTTTTTGCATAAGAACCGTTTTCCAAAAGTCGTAACAGTTGGCGATTTTTGGGCATGCCTTGTCTTGCTTTCCACAATTTTTTATAAGCGTCTTCATTTTGGGGATTAGTGACGAGTAAATCCCTGGCCTCATCGATTAATTTATTACAGAGAGTTTGTTGCACATTGACCAAACGTTCCACGTGCAATCTAATTTCCATGTAAGGGGCTTCGGTATCTTCGAAACTCGGGCCAGAAATAATTAAAGGAGTACGAGCTTCATCGATCAAAATGGAATCGATTTCGTCGACGATACAGAAGTAATGATCTTTTTGCACCTGTTCTTCCAAGGAAGATGCTAGGCCATTATCGCGCAAGTAATCGAAGCCGAATTCGGAAGAAGTTCCGTAAGTAATATTACAGGAATATTGCTCATGGCGTTCACCGGAGGACATACCGCTTTGGATACAGCCGACTGAGAGGCCTAAGAGGTTATAGAGGTAACCCATCCATTCGGAATCGCGGCGGGCGAGGTAATCATTAACGGTAGCGAGTTGGCAATTACGTCCGGTTAGGGCATTGAGGTAAAGAGGGAGGGTAGCGACGAGAGTTTTCCCTTCGCCGGTAGCCATTTCGGCGATACGATTTTCATGGAGAGCGATACCGCCGATAAGTTGGACATCGTAATGGATCATATTCCAGATTAAATCGTGGCCACAGACTTCGATTGTTTGGCCATAGAGACGTCGGGCACCTTCTTTGACGAGTGCGAAAGCTTCTGGCAATAAATTATCTAAAGATTGGCCATTTTGGTATCGTTCCATAAATTCCGCAGTTTTATCATAGAGCTGAGCTTCTGACAATTTTTGGAATTCCGATTCGAAGGAATAGATAGCTTTAATTTTGGGTTGGCACTTTTTAAGGAATTTTTTGTAGTGACGTCCCGAAAACAACTTTAAAAATTTTCCAATCATTTTATATTTTAGACCCTTAGATTATCTTAGAGAGGAGATAAACAAAATATTTTCGGTTGCCAATGAAATAAATTGTTTTTTGTAAATTGTTAAATGGCATTTAAGATTCTTAGAGAAGAGAGGTGAATAAAAAATCAAAAAAACAAGCAAATACACAATGGCCCAAGAAGAATAACTTTCCCTGACCATTTTATACGAAACTCGATTCCGCTTTATTTCCATTTTGTGTTAACGCAAAATGCAACTTACCGTTAGTGGATTAGTTACTCTCGTAATAATGCATGCTTACCGTTAGTGGATTAGTTGCTTCCGTAATAACGACCTTACCATTTTTATATTCCTTTGGCCATACTCCTATTTTTTGCTTCCCTCCTGACTTCGTTTTCAGAACGCCTTTGCTATAAAGGGTACTCGGACTAACCTCAATTAACCTTTCCAATTCTTTTCTGCACTCTTGCGGTATAGCTCCTGATGACTCCAATTCCCATTCTAACTGACAAATCAAGCTCAACAATACATCATATACTATATACACACCACTCGAAAATTGATATAAATATTTTATATCCTTAATCTCTATTACGTCCTTCTCCACATGAACTTCCACTTGTACATCTTGCTGTTCTCCTGATTTATCCTTCATAGTCGTTTCTATGCAAGAAAAACCACCGGCACAAGAAAGAGAACCGGAAGAAGAGGAATTTATGAAGCTTTTCAAGTTCTCTAATTCCTTTTCCCACTCCGGTGAATCTAAAGTATATCCTAAGTCATGAGCAATCTTTTCAACCACCTCCTGCTTTATATCTACTTTCGAATTACCCGAAGGCAATTCTGCACCAACCTCTTGGGAAGCGAAAGTTTCCTGGGACAATATAGACAACCCAAAAAACAATGTACCTATTATTTTCATTAATTTTATTTTATTCATCATTTATCCTTTCTTTTTATAAAAAACTCGAAAATTAAAACCCCTTTCTAATTTCCAGTCTTAAGAACAACAGATACCCAATTCTTCATTATGTCAAGAAAAAATATATATAATTTTCATGAAAACTTAATTATTAGATTCTTTATCTCAATTCAATATCCTTAATAAAAAAATTATGCAGAAATAGAGAAAAATATTCCAAAACATAATCTTATTTAATGAAAATGACTTCAAACTTGCTTTTAATCGGGTAGCTAAAAAAAAATTGCTTTCTGAGCATTTTTCGCTGGATTTTTTCTAAAATTGTTTACGGTGGAAGTCTGCTGGAGTGAGCGTGATTTTTATGGTTGAATTTATTCCTTACTCTTTTTCTGAAAAGTTAGCAAGGCGTGCGATGTAGCTGTCATGTCGGATTTTCCGAAAGGCAAAAATGTTGCCACTTGCGTATGTTGTCTGGTGACAAAGGTGATAAAACAATGTAGAACACGGCACATCCAGCTCTTTTATATCAAAATTATACCCTTCCTAATATCGGAAGATTATCGCTTCCTTCAATGCTTCAATTTTGTATTATTTTGTGTCATCAATGTCCTATTATTACAAATGAACTTTTCCTTGACCTCCCTTATTTCTTTGCTAGCTATTTCCCTAAAGGAGAGATGGCTGAGTGGTCGAAAGCCCCTTCCTGCTAAGAAGGTAGTCCTGCAAAACGGGACTCGAGGGTTCGAATCCCTCTCTCTCCGCCATGAAATTTTTAAAATCAATTAAAACGAAAGTAGATTAAAAAACTTCATTACATATTACACGAACCCCTTTTAATCATAATAACTTTTTAATAATTTAATGATTCAGGACATGTCTAGTTGCCACTTGCGTTACTTGCCCGTTAACGAAAGCCATCTCCACTATTTCCATACTGCGTCCAAATGGTTCTGGAATAATAACGCTTCTGGCTCCTTGAAATCCCGAATAATTATTAAAAATATTATAAGGCCTTGTAGAATCCCGATCCGGACGCCAATCCCCGTGATCATGCCCAATCAAGATAAATTTCAATACATTAGTTGGTAGATTTTGTGTGACCATAGGCCATACGTACTGTGCAGACTGGTCGCGCGCCTCATGCGATAAAATAAATACAACAGGATTATTCACTCGCCGAATACTATCTGTAAATCTTTGATTATGATTTCGGCAATTAACTCTTCTACCTCCTTGGGCAACATATCCATGCTCCTGAGCATAGGCATAGTTTGTATCGCCGCGCCTATAGATGTCTGCCGTACAATATCCAACAAATGCTATCCCACCAATTAAGACGGAAGGTTGTACAAGGCCTTGAAATCTACTTTGTCCCGGCACATTGCTAACTACATGAAATCGACCATTCCCAGGGTTTCTATTCATATTTTGACATAAACCTGCAACTTCATCAGGATGCATAAATTCATGATTACCTAAATTCAATATGATTTGTACATTTTGATTTTGAAAAACATTCCTGAGAAACCGCTCAAATGCCTGCATTCGATTCACATGGGAATCCCCTCCACTTGCACGAACTACAACTGAACCCCGGCCATGGTTTTTTTGTATCTTCGTCACTATGTCACCATTAATCACGAGTATAACAGTATCACTTGCTCGACTCAATTCAGCTACAGATCCTTCTATTTTTGGATAATTTTGATCATTACAATGCAAATCCGTAACACATACTATCGCTACCTTCAAAGCCCTTTGAGATACTAAGCTACCAACCCGGGGATTAGCACTCGGCTGTTTTTTTAGAACTAGAGCTGGTGGCACCGCTACCCCTTGTCCTTGCCTTCGCATAAGTAGCCCCGTATTCCGTCGAAAATCATTCCCTATCCTTTGCCCATACTTTCGCGTAAGTAGCCCCGTATTCCGTCGAAAATCATTCACTACCCTTTGCCCTTGCCTTCGCACAAGTAGCCCCGTATTCCAGCGAAAATCATTCCTTGCCCTTTGTCCATACCTTCGCGAAAGTAGCCCCGTAATCCGTCGAAAATCATTCCCTACCCTTTGCCCATACCTTCGTGCAAGTAGTCCCGTATTCCGTCGAAAATCATTCACTACCCTCTGC
>JAITNS010000087.1 GCA_031290315.1 Puniceicoccales bacterium | reverse complement strand
AGCCCGTTTATCGCACTTCTAAAGAAAATCTTTAAATATAAAGGCTCCTCGCCCTTATAATCCCCGCCAGGAAACATAGTTTCCTGGACCTTGATTGTAGCCCAATAATTATGTATAGTATACATAATTATTGGGCTAATACCAGGTCAAGATTTCTTGGTCCTAGATTAGAGATGCCGTTGGCATCTAATCTCGGGCCAGAAGGAGATCCAGGGGATCCATCCCCTGGCGGGGTATGGGGCGGAGCCCCATAAGGAAATAAGTAAGGGCTGCTCGCCCTTACGATCCTCGCCAGGAAACACTGTTTCCTGGACCTTAATTGTAGCCCAATAATTATGTATAGTATACATAATTATTGGGCTAAGAAAAGGTCAAGGAGTCCGTGACTGCTTGTGGGGTATGGGGCAAAGCCCCATATATCGGTGTTTTGCTAATAGCACAGCTATAAAGGAGGTCCAGGGGATACTATCCCCTGGCGGGGTATGGGGGCAGAGCCCCATATCATCTATTTTTCTTAATAGAAAAAATAATAAAAATAAGGGCTTCTCGCCCTTATAATCCTCGCCAGGAAACAATGTTTCCTGGACCTTAATTGTAGCCCAATAATTATGTATATTATACATAATTATTGGGCTAATAAAAGGTCAAGGAGTCCGTGACTCCTTGTGGGGTATGGGGCAAAGCCCCATATATCTGTTTTTTGCTAATAGCACAGCCATAAAGGAGGTCCAGGGGATACTATCCCCTGGCGGGGTATGGGGCAGAGCTCCATATTACAGAGGGCATTCGCTGTGAATAAATTCAAAAGGGAGTGAAAATTTTTGCGAAACTTCTGTAGCAAGGGCATTGACGCCGAAAATTTCAGTAGCATAATGGCCGCAAAGATAGACATTGATATTATTTTCGCGAGCAATATTATAGTGATATTGCTGACATTCCCCAATTAATACCGTATCGATATGAAATTCATTATTTTGAGCAAGTTGATCGAGAATTTTTCCACTCCCTCCCGATACAACAGCAATATTTTCGATATTTCTAGGGCCATATTCCATCGCAATAAAATTTTGGAAAATTGTTTTCAAAAATTCTTTAAATGCTTGGCGTTCTATTTTCTTTTTCCCAATAATACCAATTTTTGTTCGATGAAATTCAAATTCTGAAAATATATGGGTTAGGCCTAATTTTTGAGCAATAATCGCATTGTTACCGATTTCGAGATGGGCATCCAATGGAAGATGACAAGAGTAAAGCGCTATGTCATTCCCAATTAGTGCTTTATATTTCTTATAAGTATTTTTTATTATTGGTGTATGATGTCCCCAAAATATACCGTGGTGAACAAAAAGTAAGTCGGCTCCAACCTCAGCCGCTCTTTCTATACTTTCTAAATTACCATCAACCGCAGCAGCAATTTTATGAATAACCCCGCTATTCTGAAATTGTAACCCATTAAATGCTCCCTCATAATCTTCAATGTGCGCAATACTTAGACGCTCATCGCAATAACGAACAATCTCAAATAAATCTCGATCCATCCGCTTAATTACAATAAACTCCATCGAAAAGCAACGAAATTTCGAATAATTCTTGAATAAAATTTTTAAGATTGAATAGTATTTAGCCGTGATTGATATTCGTAATTTAACTTATTCCATCGGTGGGCGTGTTCTACTCGATAGCCTTTCCTTTTATATCCAAAGTAATAGTACAGTCGGGATCGTCGGTGCTAATGGTTGTGGGAAAAGTACCCTCTTCCATCTCATTCTAAACGATATCGCCCCAGATCAAGGAATAATTATAAAACCAAATGCTTCAAAAGTGGTAACAGTTCGACAGGAAATTGTGGATAATTCCGTAAAGTTGCTCGACTTTGTTTTGCAAGCTGACCAAAATTTAATGGAACTACGTCGTGCCTCGGAAGAGGAACATGATGGCATGAAATTAGCGGAAATTTTTGAAAGCATAGAGGCGATCGATGGCTTTAATGCCGAAATTCGTGCGGCAACAATATTGTCTGGCTTGGGATTTTCGAATGATGATTCGCAAAAACCATTAAAAGATTTTTCAGGAGGATGGCAGATTCGAGCCGCTCTCGGAGCAACTTTGTTTGCCCCTTCCGATATTTTATTGTTGGATGAGCCAAGTAATCACCTTGATTTCGAAACATCCCTTTGGTTGAAAAATCATCTGCAGCGTATCCATGGAAAAAAAACAGTCCTAATTATTAGCCATGAACGCGACTTTTTAAATACTTTATGCGATAAAATTCTCCACCTACCTTCCGGAAATTTATATTCTGGTAATTATGATACCTTTATCGAAACACGCGCCAATCAACAACAAGCCCTCGCAAAACGTATCGAAAAACAAGAAACGACACGAAAACATTTACAAGCATTTATCGATCGTTTTCGAGCGAAGGCGACAAAGGCGGCACAAGCCCAAAGCCGTATGAAAATGCTCGAAAAAATGGAAAAATTACCGACTCTAGATCGCGATTATACGGTACGTTTTTCATTCCCTAATCCGAAAGCAATCGATCGCCAATTAATCCATATCAAAAAAGGTGTTGCGGGTTATGGAAATCATATCGTTTTAAAAGACTTAAATCTTAAAATCAATGGCGATGATCGCATCGCATTACTCGGCGCAAACGGTAATGGGAAATCGACGCTCGTAAAAATTTTGTCCAATCGACTGGCATTATTCGAGGGCAGTATTGAATTCGCTAAAAAATTACAGGTCGCCTATTTTTCGCAACATTTGACAGATGAATTGGCGATTGATAAAACGCCCTTCGAAATTTTATCGACAGTTTTACTTGATCGCAATGAGACTCAAGTGCGAACACAGTTGGCGCGTTTCGGATTGATGCAGCAAAAATCGGATACACGGGTGCAAAATCTCTCTGGCGGAGAAAAAACTCGACTCCTCTTAGCCATTATTACGCGTCAAGCACCCCATATTTTAATTCTCGATGAACCAACTAATCACCTGGATATCGAAGCAAAGGATGCGCTTATCGAAGCGCTCAATGAATATGAAGGAGCCGTTGTACTCGTTTCCCACGACTTCTATCTCATCGAGTCGGTTTGTGAGCAGCTTTTCTTGGTGAAGAATCAACTTTGCCAAACTTTTACGGGAGATTTAGAAGATTATGTCGAAGTCGTCCTCGCTGAAAAAAAAGAGATGAAGAAATCAGAAGGCGTAATAAAAAATACTTCAAAATATTCACCACCTTTAAAAGATGAAAAAAAACGGAAGCAAATTGAAAAGGAACTTGAAAAACTTGAAAAAATAATTATTAACTTAACACAACGAAAGAAAGAGATCGAAGAAAAATTAAATAAAAATTGCACACAAGAAACTTTGCTAGCTTTTAATGTTACTAGCGAAGATTTAGTTCGGCGGGAGCAGAAATGGTTTGAGTTATCAAAATCGCTAGAAAATTTGTAATAGGAATCTGTTTTTTGCATATTTTCTTGTATGAAGTAAAACAAATTTTTAGGCTTCAAGGAAAATGAAGAGATCTCATCATTGTAATACGCTTACGAAAAGTAATGTGGGTGAACGGGTCCGTTTAATTGGTTGGATCCAATCGATTCGTGACCATGGTGGACTGATTTTTATAGATTTACGCGACCGCGAAGGTATTACGCAAATTGTCTTTGATCCTAAAAATGATGACTATGCTACCTTATTACCAACACTCAAAGACGAGTCCGTTATTGAGATTTTAGGGATAGTGCGTGCGCGCCCCAATGACACCACTAACCCCAATATTGGGACGGGAGAAATTGAAATCGTCGCCGATAGCATCAAAATCCACAATATCGCCGAAACATTACCTTTCCCACTCGAGGATCACAAAGCGGATAAAGTAAATGAAGATTTGCGGCTAACCTACCGCTACTTAGATTTACGCCGTCCTAAAAATTTGCACACATTATGCCTCAGACATCGTATTAGTCATACTGTCCGCAATTATCTCGACCAGCAAGATTTTATCGAAGTCGAGTTACCTTATTTATTTAAAACAACTCCCGAAGGAGCTCGCGAATTTCTCGTACCAAGCCGCCAAAATCCAGGATCTTTTTATGCACTAAGCCAATCGCCACAACAATATAAGCAAATGCTTATGGTAGCAGGAGTTGAGCGCTATTACTCTCTGGCGCGATGTTTTCGCGATGAAGATTTACGTGCCGATCGCCAACAGGAATTTACACAAATCGATTTAGAAATGTCATTTATCGATCGCGAAGATATCTACGCACTAATTGAAGGGATGATGAAAGTTGTTTTTAAGGAGACACTCAAGCGCGATATTGGGACACCTTTCGTTCGCATGTCCTTCCAAGAGGTGATGAATCGCTTTGGATCGGATAAACCGGATACACGTTTTGCCTTGGAACTGGTTGATCTTTCTCCCATATTCGAACATTCTGAGTTTAAAGTTTTCCGTGATTGCCTAAGGAAGGGCGGTTCCATTAGGGCAATCAATGGGAAGGGTCTAGCCGATCTTACCCAAGGAGAATTAAAAAATTTAGAAGATATTGCGAAAACTTTGGGGGCAAAAGGTTTAGCATTTATCAAATCTGAAAACGGAGAATGGAAATCACCGATTTTAAAATTTTTATCGGAGCAAGAGAAAGAAGCGTTACATTCAACGCTTAGCATTAGGGATGGCGATATTGTATTTTTTGCAGCATCGGATTGGTTACATGCGTGTACAATTTTAGGGCGTATTCGTTTAGAGGTGGCGCATTTACTGGTCAATCGCGGGCGGTTATCGATTCCAAAGGATCAATTTAATTTTCTATGGGTTATTGATTTCCCGCTTATTTCCTTTGATGAAGAGCAAGGGCGTTACCTATCGACGCATCATCCTTTTACGGCACCCGTTGAAGAGGATATGGAGAAATTAAAGACGGACCCGCAGAATGTGAAAGCGCAGCATTACGATATTGTGCTCAATGGTTATGAAATTGGGGGTGGTAGCATTCGTATTCACAATACGGAGTTACAATCGCTTGTGATGCGCGATTTATTAAAATTGGATGAAAAGACGATTCAAGATCGTTTCGGGTACATGTTGCGAGCATTTAAATACGGAGCACCGCCGCACGGAGGTATTGCAGTTGGATTAGATCGTTTAGCGGCAATTATTTGTGGAGTCGATTCGATTCGCGATGTAATTGCTTTCCCTAAGACGCAAAAAGGTCAGGATTTAATGGCCCAAAGTCCTTCCTACGCTTCCGAAAAACAATTGCGTGAGCTACATATCGCGACAATTATTCCCCATGGAAAATAATTTTTCCCTAATTACTTTATGGGATAGCTTTTAGGGAGATATGGCCAAAAATTGGAAAAAAAATTTTTTTTAATTTTTAAGTTTTTTAAGTTGATTCATAGTAAAAATCTTTTCAATTAACATAGATTCAATTATTAGGGTGTTTTATGAAGTGGAAGATGATAGTATACGTAGGGATAATTTTTAATAGTGGATTATCGGGAATGGAAGCGAGCAGCTTTAAGAAAAAAGAACCTTTGTATCGTAGATGTATTAAGGGGAAAATGGTTCCAGTTTTCGAACTCCGCATTCAGAGTAAAGATGGAAATGTGTATGTAGTAGAAATAGGCTCAAGCGGTCGAGTAGTAAGTAAACAGGAAAGAACGCAATCTGAAGCAACGTGGGATCCGTCTGACATATTATTAGATGATGACGTACCACAATCAATTACAACACCGAGAGTAATCTTTGAAAGTGATCCAAAAAGCGACGAATTAGTCCTTGTTAATGATGCAGGGATTTTAAGAGCTCTCCGAGAGAGGAACCATGGGCTTTTAAGAAAGCTTTTACAGCATTATGGACTACAAGTATTCATTAATAAAAATCCTGGCTTATTTTGTCATATGATGCGATTAACCATCGAAGAAGAACAATTGAATAATGAAGATTGTCAAATTATTTTGCGAATATTTTGTATTTTACTAGAAAATGGGTATCAATCTACTATGGATGATGAAGCACTTGTTCAAAGTATTATGCCAACAGCCAGAATAAATCCACAACAAGTATATCAACATATAAAGTCATCCCGTGAGAAAGGTTTGAAGATTGCAGAAAGAATAGATGAAACCAGTGATGGAGCGTTGCTAAAAATTCCAGAACATCCTTCCAATCGTTTTCCTAAGCCTTCTTCTGAACCCTCGCCAGAATTTTTTCCCGAACCTTCTCCTATAAGTCGATCAAGATCTGTTCTCGCTTTAAGTGAAAAATAATTTTTAAGCATCGTTTTCTGGATCAAAACTTACTAGCCCTTGTTCGCGAAGCGTATCCATAATGCGAGCAGCTCGGTTGTAACCGATCTTTAACTTTCGTTGTAAGAAAGAAGTTGAAGCATGGTCGTTTGCGCGAATGATTTCCAAGGCACGTGGAATAAGCTCATCTTCCCAATTTTCATTGCTATCTCCGTTAGCAGTAGTATCATTTTCGATTTGTTCTTGTACGGATTCCTCAAATTTTGGCCCACCATTTTTTTGATAAAGATAATCGACAATGCCATTAATTTCATCGTCGGAAACGAATGCCCCTTGTGCACGTAATAATCCCGATGTCCCCGGAGGCGAAAATAACATATCTCCTTGCCCTAATAACGCTTCCGCGCCACCGACATCTAAAATCGTTCGACTGTCGACCTTTGACGAAACTTTAAATGCAATGCGACAGGGCAAGTTCGCTTTAATAATCCCCGTAATAACATTTACCGACGGACGTTGTGTCGCTAAAATGAGATGAATTCCAGCAGCACGAGCTAATTGAGCGAGACGTGCAATATAGGTCTCAATATCTCCAGGTGCAACCATCATAAGATCGGCCAGCTCATCGATAATGCAAACCACATAGGGAAATTTTTTATATTCCGTTCCATCTTCTTCGGATAATTTTTGAAGCTCTTTTAGTTTTTCATTGTAATTGGCGATATTACGCACACCCGCTTTCGCAAAAATTTGATAACGAAATTCCATTTCCGCAATCAGCCACTTCAGTGCACCCGGAACTTTTTTAGGATCCGTCACAACAGGAACTAGCATGTGTGGCAATTGATTATAATTTTGCATTTCGACGATTTTGGGATCGACCATGATAAACCGTAAATCTTCCGGCGATGCGTGATAGAGTAGGGAAGCGATGATCGCATTAATACATACCGTTTTCCCAGAACCTGTAGCACCGGCGATAAGGAGGTGTGGCATTTTAGCGAGATCATAGATCATAGGTTCTCCCGTAACGCCTCGCCCAAGAACAATCGGGATAGCTGCTTCTGTTTCTACCCAAGCCTTCGATTCCAAAATCTCCCTTAAATGGACACTCGCCGGATCTTTATTCGGTAATTCGATACCCACACAACCTTTCCCGGGAACAGGTGCAATAATACGTACCGATTTAGCAGCCAGTCCGAGTGCGATATTCTTATCTAAATTGACAATCTTTTCGACACGAACACCCGCATCCGGCGTCACTTCGTAGCGCGTAATGACAGGGCCTTTATGAATTTCACCCGGTGAAACCGTTACGCCAAATTGCGCTAAGACTTCAATTAATCTTTGAGCAACATGTTCACAATTATCCGTACTATTACCACTATTTTTAGAAGGTTTTAATAAATTAACACTTGGGAAGGTATATCCGGAATCACGCTTTTTGAGGGGTATGTCCGTCTTAACAATATTTGTTTCTTCAAAAATATGTACGCTTTTTGAATTTTTAGTAGGTGTAATTTTCTTCTCAACATCTGCTATTTTCCTTTCAACATCTGCTTTGACTCGACTCCCTAATAATTTGGTTGCAAGAGGATTTCTGAAAAATATCTTATAAATTAATTTAAAACATAGGCCCACATAATGAAATAATTTTTTCAGGAAGTTGCCGAAAAATTTATTTCCATGGAGGATGGTTTGCAATAGTAGGACACTAAAGGGTATTAATATACTTCCCCATTTGCCAAATAGTGGCAAAAAAATACGTTCCAGTAAAAGTGTACCAGTAATGCCCCCTAATCCGGCTGTTAGGGAAGGGAAGGAGTGTGTGGGGAGAAAATTTTGAATCCCGCTGAGAAAAATGGTAGCAAAAATAATAAAATGAATCGCAAGAATAATATGCCAAAGGGGAAATTTTTTAGGTAGAATTAAGGAACAAAAAAGCGACAGGGGAATGAGCGGTAGAAGAACCGCACTGCCTCCAAAAACTCGAAAGAGCCAAAAAGCTACCATTGAGCCAAATGTACCAACGAGGTTATGTGATTCGGCGATATAATTTGTTGTAACGAGGTGGCTTTGTTGGGGTGAAAAATCGAAAAGCGCGATCCCTAGTAATAGGGTACAAACGACCATGAAAAAACTGAGAATGATTCGTACTTTTGTGGACATACTTTAAATGTAGTTTAAAGCATACCGAACATTCCCGATGAGTACAATAAAAATCCGAAAAAGACGAAAATTTTCTTGATCCATGGTGAGATATTTCTTCGATAAATTCTGTGGGGGGATTAGCTCAGTTGGTTAGAGCGTTTGTATGACACACAAGAGGTCATTGGTTCGAGCCCAATATCTCCCACCATCTTTAATAGCGCCTTATATTTTTCATTTTTGCAAAATTAGAATACAAAATTTTTCATTAATAGCTATGAAGAGATTTTATTTAATTTTTATAAGATTTCCTAATACTTTTCTCATTTCATAAAAAAAAAATTGGCATATGAAAATAACAAATACAAATTACCTTTATTATGTTAAAGAAAAAGCATATATGCATCGGTGGTATATTATTATGTATCAGTAACTATTTATTTAGCTTATTATTTGCGGTAGCAGATCTAAGCTTATCGAAATTGGTACAAATACCTCGAGCCCCGGGAGAATTGCAAGCCAACATATCTCGAGCATCGGAATTATTGCAGCGCTCAACAATCGATTTTGTAAATTTACTTGAACAAAATTTTCCTTATTTAAGTTTTGCTTTAGCATTGGCAGAAGAAGAAAGAGAAATTGTTCCTGATTTATTGCTGTCCCCAGAAAGCGATGTTGAGGACGAATTTGAACAAAATTTTCCTCGTTTAAGCATTGCTTTAGCATTGGCAGAAGAAGAAAGAGAAATTGTTCCTGATTTATTGCTGTCCCCAGAAAGCGATGTTGAGGACGGACTTGAAC
>JAITNS010000073.1 GCA_031290315.1 Puniceicoccales bacterium | reverse complement strand
GAGTAAAGGATCTTCAAGAAATTATAAAGCTCTTAACACCAATAGGGGCATCGCATGTTCATAGGAAAGAAATACAGACTCTTGAAAAAAATATAGATTTTTTAACACAACAAGAAACGTCGCAACAATGATATCACTAAACTATTTCTTGTTCTTGTAGGCAAATTATAAAAAATGCACCAAAAAATTAAAATAAAAAATAACTATCAGATAATTATAAAAACGAGGAATAGTAGTTTTCAAACAACGGGAGCAAAGATCATTGCCGTAGGACTATTCCTCCCTCTCTTCTTAAAATGACGTAATACCCGCAACCCAAAATCTTTCTGAATTACTCCTTCATCCAATACCAAATCCCCCGGCATTTCTAAAATAATGCGACTCCCTTCCCTCTGCCGCAATAATCGTACCCCTGTCATCAATATCACTCCCCAACACTTACGCACTGTCTCGTAGGGCGGATCAATAAAAATTAAATCAAAACGACGCTCCGTATGTAACCTAAAAATATCGATATTCCAAATAAAACTTTCCTTGTTAGATCCCATACTCTTGCAAACGGCCGCTAAATTCTCTTCCAATATGGCCGCAATCTCTCGATCGCTCTCCACAAAAATTCCCGAATCCGCTCCCCGACTTAAAGCCTCTAAGCCGTAACTCCCTGTCCCAGCAAATAAATCTAAAAAACATTGCCCCATAATGTAATCACTTAAAAATGAAAAAATCGCTTGGCGTAAAGAACTCGTCGCCGGCCGTAATCCCGCTACTCTAACGCTCCTCAGTGCAATACCTCGCGCTAATCCACCCGTAATTCTCATTTTCAATCTATCGTTTGAAATACATCACCGTTACGTCCATGCCCAATCGATCGCCAAATACTTAACGTTGCAGTATTAATTGCTTTCCGTCATAAATAAAGCGCAAGAAGTCCAAGGATGCTTTCTCCTGTACCGTATGCTCTCGCCGGTAAATGCTTTCCATCGATAGAAAATCTTCTTCCTTCGACCCACTCAATACAATGTAATCACAATGCTTCGCAAACTTTATCTCATGTTTCGCCGATTGTAATCGCCATGCTAAATTTTCCGTGGATTCCGAATGGCGTAAATGTAACCGCTGCTCCAATACTCCGAGATCTTCGGGCATGATAAAAATTGTGACGATAAGGCGTGACAGGTGATGCAAACGCTGACGAATACTCCTAATCCCTTGCACGTCGACAATTAATAGGGAATCGATTCCATGACGCATATTGGAAAGTACGGGCGCAATCGGTGTACCGTAAAAATATTTCTTATGGACATTGGCATACTCTAAAAATTTGTCCTCGGCGATATATTTCAAAAACGTAGCTTCATCGATGAAACAATAATCGACATCATTCACTTCATCCGGACGAGGTGCACGCGTAGTTGCAGTTGTAATCCGTCTGAGATGCTCCGGAAAATGCGCTAATAACCGTTGGCATACGGTCGATTTCCCGACCCCTGCCGGTCCACATATTAGGAAAATTTTACCGAGATCTGCCATGCCTACCGTTCTGCTAGGATTTGCCCCGACTTCAAGTTATTTTTTATTTTTCCTTACTCCATACTCTCTTTTATAGCTGTATAATAATGCTAAAATATCCCAAAAACTCCCATTAATCCTTATGAAATTTACTCCATGTATCTTACCATAATTTTCTCATCCCATGGAACCAAATAGGAAGTGAACTTGCAATGTTTCTATTTTTATTTCATTTACCGCTATGGGTTTGGTTTCTTTGGTCGAAAATAATCGTAATTTATCTACCATTATCCATCTACTACACGAATATGGGGGACATTGTTATTTAGTAGGTGGCTGCGTACGTGACCACTTCCTTAATATCTCTAGCAAAAATTTCGACCTCGAAGTCTTTCATTTACCCTCTTCAACTATTATCGATCTCCTTAAACCCCATTATGAGGTGGATCAGGTAGGTAAATCTTATGGTATTTTGAAGATTCGTGGCCTTGATATCGATATCGGTGTGCCACGTAGGGAGCGTAAAACAGGGCCTTTACATAGCGACTTTGATGTCCAAGAAGATCCGTACCTCCCCCTCGAAGACGCTATCCGGCGCCGGGACTTTACGATCAATGCTATCTACTTCGATCTGAAAAATCAACAAATCATAGACCCTTTTTCAGGAATCGCAGACCTTAATAATCGCATTCTAAGGCATACGAGCGAGCGCTTCGCCGAAGATCCTTTACGCGTCTTACGGGGGATGCAATTATGTGCTCGTTTCACATTGACTCCCGATCCTAAAACGGTCGACTATTGTAAAACGCTCTCAGCTCAATACCTTTCCGCGGAACGTATGGGCCAAGAATTTACAAAATTACTCCTGCAAAGTGTTGAGCCCTCCGCTGGTTTACATTTCCTAAAAGATACGGGTTGGACCAAATTTTTCCCTGAAATACACAATTTAATTGATGTCGAGCAAGATCCCACACGTCATCCGGAGGGCGATGTTTTTGAGCATACGGGTAAGGTATTGGATATGTTTGCTCAAAACCGAACGGGTATTATGGAAGATGATTTGACGGTTAGTTTTGCGTTATTGTGTCACGATTTTGGTAAACCGAATACGACTTTCAGGGATAGTCAGGGCATTCACTCCTATTGGCACGAGATCGCGGGGATTTTACCGGCTCAAAATTTTATGGAGCGGTTACGGGTTCCCAAGCATATTGTGTTACAGGCGTTGACGTTGATTCAATACCACATTGAGCCCAGACGGCTCTTTAAGCGTCAGGCATCGGATGCGGATTTTAGGCGGTTATCCTACAATGTTGGGCGATTAGATTTACTAGCTTTAGTGGGGTACTGCGATTGTGCGGGGCGTATTGATAATAATGAGGAGATTTGCGATTGGATTTTGGAGCGTGCGAGGAGGCTTGACATTCTCAAAGCACCACCCAAAGCGATTATACAAGGGCGTCATTTGATCGAATTGGGAATGGAGCCGGATAAAGATTTTTCGAAAATTTTACTCAGCACTTATTTTGCACAGCTTAACGGAGATTTTACGACTTTAGAAGAGGGGATAGAATTTGTTAGGAGGGTGATTTAGAATATTTAGGGTAATTGTCACATTATTATTGCTTTTATTTTTTTATTTATAGTGAATAGGACTATGTTACCGCCGATACATGTGATTGATTTTGAAGGGAATCGTGCGCATGGGATTCAGGAGTATGGTCTTGTGACGTTGAAGAACAATATTATTACAGAATTTAAAGGAGGGTATTGCAATCAACCGGCGAAGGCGTTTACACCGGAATTCAAGGAGCATTCTGAGTTGGAGGAAGGGGAGAGCAGCTGTCAATTTTTCGAGCATTTACCATTATTTGCGGAGAAGAGGTCGAATGGATTATTTTGTGCGCATGGGGCGATGGTAGAGGATCGGTTATTGCGGCAGTATCGTCTTTCGCCGGGCAAGCATCCTGCACCGTACACAGATCCCACTTTAGTGGACAATCCTGCGATTGAGGCAACTGGGGGGCGGTGTTCTAGTTGGGGGCCATGGATTGATACTTATCGTTTATATAAGAAGTACTATCCGGTGGAGCGTGGGTATAGCGTAGGGGATTTGATAGAGTGTTTCAAGTTACAGAAGAAGTTAGAGCGGTTAGCGGTACTTTACTGTTCGAAGGACATGCATTTTCACCGATCGGCCTACGATTCGCTTGCGACGGCATTATTATTACAGAATTTCATAGAAGCGTTTCAGGTACAAGCGGCCTCTTTTTTATTTTTATAATTATTTAATTTATTATTTATGAATGTTTTAATTGATTACGAAAATATTTTTTTTGGAATTTTTTATTTAAAATTTTTAGAAGAGGGAAATAAAAAAACGCACCGAAGTGCGTATCGATATAATTCATATATTGCCTAACTGTTAATCACATAAGGACGCACATACCCCTGACTCGGAATTATCATTTAATTTCTTAATAGTATTGATCACTTCCGAACGTGTACCATCTGCAATCCCAGCTGCATCATTCGCCTTTTCCCCGTAATTACATACCACTAATTTCTTTGTTACACCATCAAGCTTGATGTCACCATAGTAGTAGGGTTGCCCCCAAGGATCGGTAACTCCCGAAATCGCTCCCTCATTAACTAATACATTCAGGTTCTCAGGATAACGGTTATGCTTTATCTTATATAATTGGACCGATGATGGTAAAGTACTTGTAAGAAATACCTTGGCCGTACCCTTCTTACCTTCATCCAATGACCCTCCCAGCGATTTCACCATGACACCAGCTAAAAGAGCGATGAGCGCAACAACTATCAAAATCTCAACCAATGTCATACCCCTTTTTCCATTTTTCTTTATCATATTCATATACTTTCCTTTATTTCGAATATGCATAAAATATAACCCGCTTTTTGAAAAAAACAAGCCTTTTTTACACATTTTCTTCGAATTAAAAGTTTTATCACTTTTATGTACCGAATATCTCCAACTTTTTCCCATCAATTCCCCAACAATCGATAGCAAATAATAAAATTTAAAATTGTAAGTTGAATTAGCAATTATTCATTAAATTTAAATTTCTTAAATACGGATAACATCTGGAGTAAAGGAAATAACAAGTCTATAAGGTTGTCCAGGATGCATTATTAAAGGATGTCTCCGCGATAATTCTTGTAAATAATGAATCTTCCCGTAACAACTCCGATAATCCGGATCTTCCCCAACTTCCCTAATTTCTTGCCACCTTAATAACATATCATCATGCTCCACAACCGCTCCCAAACTACGCTCGTCTAACGCTAAATTATTTGCTCCATAAATCGAATGCGGTGCACTTAAAGCAATAATATATTGCAAACGGTCCACGCGTACTCGCTCTTTCATTATGTATAAAAATTCCGATATAATTTTCTCTTCCGAAAAGGTCCATGTTACTCGACAGTTCCCAATCCCCGGTACAATCTCTTCCTCAACCGTAATCAATTCGGGTTGCTCATAGGTGAAAATAATAGCGCTTCGACTTCCTAAACCGGTCGATAATTTTTTGCCGTAATAGGACGGAATATAACGCTTACCTTCAATGGTGAACTCCGGCTGTAAGATTGGTAAATACTTCTCCGTTGGCCAATCAAATACCCCAGGACAATGGGGAAATGCTAAACTATCACTATTCCCTTGCCCATTCCCCCCAATTAAAGGTAATTGCAAATTGAGGCCCGTCTTAGGATCTCGGTAAATAAATAACCCATTCTCTTTTTTTATATTTTTATCAAAAATAACAAGACGATTTCCTCCCTTAAATGCTGAAACACGACGAATCCGTCCCGCATTAATCGTACTCTTCCGCGCTAAACGGGACCATTGGCAGAGATAACGCATGGCGTCGAAATTCGCTCGAATACTACTATATTCCGTCCCAGATGAACGCTCTCCGTCTCGAATCACCATATATCCGTGTTCCTGATCAATATAGTGGCAGAAGAATTTCTGAAATAGGTCGAGGACTACATTGACATATAATGACTGCTTATCGGGAGCAATCCAATTGTCGCGTAGAGCTTGGATCACTACGCTGATACAATACATCTGCGCATAGGCCCCCGCATTATCGCCATATACCCAACATGTCCCATCTTCCCGAATTAGGTCGGGGATAAGACGGATATATTTTTCAGCGTGGGTACGTAGGCTAGGCAATTTCCGTTCGAGGGCGAAATTATCCGTATGTAAGTGGAGTGCCTGTCGAATAAATGATAAATTAGAGAGACCCTTCACATCGAAATTCCCGCCGGTTCCCTGCCCATTCCCGCTATCAAAGAATCCGCTCGTCGAATGCTCATCGCAGTAGGCTAGGAATCGATCGACCCACTTCCATGTATCATCTCTTTTCGCCAATCGTAACCCGTGGCGCGCTACCGATTTAGCGATCGCACACGCAAATCCATTATTATGCTTCAGATCGGGTCTTCGTATAAGTAAGCTATCGAGGCGACCATGTACCTCCTCCGATAACTGCTCCCAGACCGGATTGCGCTCCTTAACTGCACCAAACGATAGTAGTGCGAGGGCAATGTATCCTCCCCAATCGCTATTTTTAGGGGGATTAGCCACCTGAAACCCGATCACTTTCGCTGCGAGGTCAATAATATTATAATCAGAGAAATTGATTTCGTGGGTTAAGCGATAGTATTCGCCGAGCGCGAATGCGATATGGGCAGCTTCATCTCCCGTCGAATTTTCATGCTCGACCGACTGAATACTACCGTCTTTGTTAATATACCCTAAATTGTGAACCGAAATCGAACGAGCGATATCTAAGCACTGCTCTGCGAAATTTTGCATCCTTTTCTAGTCCTAATGGCTTAATGTCGTTTGCAACAAAATCAAGAATTCTTTATTATTTTTTGTTTTTTTTATACGAGTGATGAGGGAATCGGTAGCTTCTTCTGGTTTGAGGCCCGATAATGCCCTCCTGAAAAATTGGATCTTATTCAAATGATCGCCGGGCAATAGGAGTTCTTCCCTACGAGTCCCTGACGCTTGGAGGTCGATTGCCGGATAAATCCGCATCTCAGCCGCCTTCTTATTTAATACAATTTCCATATTGCCTGTTCCTTTAAATTCTTGAAAAATAAGATCATCCATACGGCTACCAGTTTCGACTAGTGCCGTTGCTAAAATTGTTAAACTTCCCCGGCTATCGAAGTTACGTGCCGAAGAGAATAGAATACGAGGTCGTTCCAAAGCCTTAATATCGACGCCTCCCGACATTGTCCGCCCACTAGAAAACTGTCGATTATATGCTCGAGCGAGGCGCGTAATGGAATCGAGTAGGAGGACTACATCTCTTCCCGTTTCGACGAGACGTTTAGCGCGTTCGATAGCTAATTCGGCGACTTGGATTTGAGTGGAACGATCTTCGTCATTGGAGGAAGCGAATAATTCCGCTTGTACGGTACGTTGGAAATCGGTTACTTCTTCTGGGCGTTCGTCGACTAGTAATACCATCAAATGGCAATCGGGATAATTTTCATGAATTCCGACGGCGATATCCTGGAGTATGGTTGTTTTACCAGTTTTAGGGGGAGCCACGATCAATCCGCGTTGGCCTTTACCGATGGGGACGAAGAGGTCGATGATGCGATTAGAGAGGCGACTGTCCTTAGTTTCGAGGGAAAGGAATTGATTAGGGGCGATAGAGACTCGGTCTTCGAATCTCGGCAATTCCATACGTCGTGTAGCGTCTATGCCATCGATACGATCGATTTCGATGACCCGTGGGTTAGGGTAATCGTCGCGTTGTAATATCTTTGCGTCGAGCATCATGCCGCGGCGTAAGCGATAGCGTACGAGTAAGCTCCGAGGGATATAAGAATCTTCCCGTTGTACTTTACCGAAATGGCGTTGGTTAATAATATTTCCACGCTTTCCTTCGGAATCAATTTCTAAAATTCCAGAAATGGGTACGAGTTGATTGCGATCGATATGCAAATAATCCTCATCGACATTTCTATTCCTATAATAATTTCTATTTTCAATCATTTCCTATTTCTTCGCTCTATCCCTAGTCCGATCCTTCCGTGTCGTTTAATTGTTTATATATTTTAGGATTTATGGAAGACAAATTTGTATAATTTTGCAAAATTGGACAAATATATTTTTTATACTGGTTAAGCATGATTATTTATGGGTATGAGCGGAGTTGTCGCAAGTCAATAATACTATGGCTAATTTTACCATGAACGAAGGCATTGATATCGGTACCTGTGGGTGGTGGCATAGGTAATTCCTGTTTAATTGTAAAATGATATTCGTCATCTTTTTTTTCATATATACTGGTTAAGCATGATTGTTTATGGGTATGAGCAAAGTTGTCGCAAGTCAATAATACTATGGCTAATTTTACCATGAACGAGGGCATTAATATCGGTACCTGGGGGTGGTGGCATAGGTAATTCCTGTTTAATTGCAAAATGATATTCGTCATCTTTTTTTTCATAGAGTGCGTCATAGGCTGGATAGGGTGCATTTTTACCGCGCATAATATTACTTAGGGCTGTTATTTCCTCCTGTGTATTTTCGTTTAAGGGGTATGGAAAATTAATATTATGGACGATATTATCGGAGTCCTGGGCAATTACTGTTGCGTATTGGACTATTTTTTCGATGGCAACATTGATACTATTCATAAGGCCTTTATGGGAAAGGAAATTAATTGTTTTTTGGATATAATGTTTTTCCTGATTTGGCAAGCATTGGGAGGCAGCGATTGCGGGTATGCCGAATGCGGCGCCTTCGATTGCTCCGCCGACTGTACCGGAGCTAAAGATAGCGGGGACAGAGACATTGACGCCCCAATTAATTCCGGAGACAACGATATGGGGTTGTTTTTCTTTAAGCCAGTAGGAGAGTGCTAGATTGACGCAATCGAGAGGGGTACCATTGACTGCCCATGCCGTACAATTTAATTCTTCGAATGGGGTAACGGAGATGCTACGAGTAAGGCAGCAAGCGCGGCCGACACCACTTTGTTCCGTTTGGGGGGCAGCGACGTAAGTTTCCCACTTATGAGCGATAAAGGCGTGGGCGAGGTATTGTAGTGCGACAGAATGGATACCATCGTCATTTGTCAGGAGGACTCTCACATTTTGATAATGAATAAAGCTAAAAAGAATACAAGTTCAATTTTGTTTATATTGGAAATTTTTATTTTATAATAGTCTCATAAAAAAAATAAAAATATTTTTCTTGACAGAGGTATCGTCCATCGAATATGGTAATTTCTATGGTCATAAAATATATGAAAGTAATTAGTGGGGCTGTCATGCTATCATCATGCATATTACAGTCGGTTAGTTGTTACGCCAGCTCTGGATCTGAAAATTCAGGAATAAATTCATCTTTTGAGGGCAGTAGTTTCGATGGAGGTTTAGATTCAGAAGAAAATTCATCTTCTGACTCTGATGGGTTCGGTCAATCGATTGAATCTAAAAATTCAGAAGCACTTCTAAATTCTTGGAGAAAAAAATTGAGAGAGAGATGGAAATCGTTTTTAAATGAAAATGCGAATGATGAGAAAAAAGTTTGCGACATAAATGAGCAAATAAACTCATGCAAATGTTGTTTAAATATAGAAGAAGCAGTCCAATTTAGTCATTTAATTGAAAACTTTGAGAATGTGTGTAGATTTTATTTTCCTGACAATATATGGACTGAAAAAGATCCAGAAGAGAGTTTCCCGCTTATGAAAAATTTCCCTGAAGTCTTAGAATTAAGAAAACGATATTTAAGTAATGATATGCAGCTATCTTCTCGAAAGTCTGGAGAAGATAAAATAAATGATGGAATAGATGAAGCGGATCGAGATGGAATGGATGAGACGGATCAAATGACTCAAATGCAAAATGAATTTGCTCAAGAATTGTTCAAATCTTTCTTATTAGACAAATCTGTCTCAAATGTCAGATTCCAGTCGTTGAAAGTGAAAACAGACGATATTACTTTAAATCCAGTAGTATATTATCCTGAATTAATAGCAGCTGATCAAAAATTACCTTGTGTTGTATGGCTTCATGGAGGAGGGATTGGAAAATTTTCAAGTATGATGTATATTACAGCTCCAAATTCAATTAAAATTGAAAGATCCATGTATATGACATTTTTTTTAAATGCTACCTATGGACTTCAGCCTCTAGCGAGATTTCTCGTTGCCAATGACGTAGTTTTTGCTACCATTACTTTCGACTCTAAAGGT
>JAITNS010000019.1 GCA_031290315.1 Puniceicoccales bacterium | reverse complement strand
ATTCAATCTAGGGCCAAAGAAATCGTACAAAGAATATTATACTTTGAACTTAAAAATAGTGTGACCGGCATTGTGTACGCCCTGGACCACGTGCAACGCACGTGGTCCAGGGCGGTCTCAAGGTCCAGGAAACAATGTTTCCTGGCGAGGATTGTAAGGGCGAGGAGCCCTTACTTTCCTGGCGGGGATCATAAGGGTGAGGAGTCCTTACTTTCCTTATGCTTTTTATTAAGAAAAACAGATAAAATAAATCTTCTCAACAAACGCCATCTCATTAAGTTCTAGAATATATGTCATTGGAGGATTTTAAATGGGCACGAAAAATAAAATTGCTTAATAAAATATTAGAAATTATATGCATTATTCTTACTGTTTTAGGAATCAATATTATATCGATGCGTCATTTTGTGCGCTTTGATTTACAAAAAAAGCATAATTTTGCGCTCGAAGAATTTTCGCTCAATGTCCTAAAATTATTAGAGGATCCATTTGAAATTTATCTTTTTTACGGGCGATCCAAAGATAATAGTATTCCATTTTTCGTGAATGATTTACGAAATTTGTTAAAAGAATATCGCCATGCATCATCGGAAAAAATTTCTATAAAATTCATCGATACGATACAGCAATCGCGTATGGCAGAAGAATTATCCTTGAGATTTGGAACGGTGGCGAATAATAGTATTATAATTTCGAATCGTGAGCATTTTCGTATTATTCCTGCATTTGAGTTATATGAATTTAAGGAAGGTATTGTTTCCGGATTTAAAGGGGAGCAAATTATTTCCGACGAAATTTTAAAGCTATCAAATCGCGAAAGTAAAAAAATATTATTTTCGACCGGCCATGGTGAAATTGATAGCGATAGCGTACATCCACTCTATGGAAGTTCTATGGTAAAAGAATTACTTAGACAAAATGGTTATGGGGTAGAAAAAATAAAATTGACGGAAAATATCCAGGATCGCAGTGCGCGTTTATTGATCATCGCAGGCCCTCAAACTAATTTTTCAGAAACAGAAGTAAAGATATTGCGAGACTTTTTAAAATATGATGGGCGAATTTTAATATTATTATCGCCACCCAAGGTATGTGGATTAGAAGATTTATTTTTTGACTGGGGTATTTTAGCCGATGATATGTTAATTATGAGCACAAATGGTGATCGCCTTGGCATTTCCGGCGATAATATTATAGACAAATTTGAAGACCATAAAATGATGAAACCGATGTTAGACATGAAATTATCAGCACTATTTGGATTATGCCAACCGGTCCGAAAGGATATAGGAGCGCCAACAAAGCAACATAGAGTAACCTTATTATTTGCATCGGGAGAAAAAACATTTGCAAAACTCGATTATTTGCAACGTAAACTAAAATATAATCCAGCAGAAGATTTAGTAGGGCCAATCCCATTAGCCGCTTTATCGGAAGAAATCATCGATGAAAAAACAGTTGCAAAGCATGGGAAATTATTGGTAGTAGGTAGTTCCGATTTTGTCAATAACAATCGTTTTTGTGTTTTAGGGAATAAGATTTTATTTAATGCGATTGTAACATGGCTACTCGATGAAACCGCAATCATTTCAGATTCGATTAAAATATGCCCGACGGAAAATTATAAAATTACTTTATCAAAATCTGAATTGTATAAAATTGGACGAGTACTATTACTTATTCCCCTTCTCATTTTATTATTTGGCTATTTAATTACATATATTCGGAGGAATACTCGATGAAATGGATGCGAACTTTTATCTTACTTTCTACTATTCTGGTACTGTGGCTTATCGATTGGCATCTGCTGCGAAGACCTAATGATATAAAAAATACTCAAACTGAAAGCTATAAAGAAAATAATATTCAAAAAATTTTCATCAAGCGGAATGGAGAAATGATAATTCTTGAGAAAGATATATGTCGTACATGGCAATTAACGCAACCATTCCATTGGCCAGTTAATCCTTTTGCGATAAAAAAATTTTTTCAGGCTCTAATACTTGAAAAAACGCTTCCATCCGATGTGACCATTACATTGGAAAAAAATAATCAAACAAAAATTACTTTAAAAAATACTGGGGAAGAAGATGAAAATTTTCGCGAAACAACGTTGAGTCAATTTTTAAAACAAGGTATCGCTTTTTGGTGTACAAGGAAAGTGTGCCCGTTGAAATCTTTGGAGATATCTCAAATTGATTTTATGTTTCATATGACACAACAGAAATTTTCTCTCATTAAAAAAGAAAATCGTTGGGAATTTTTTGTTCCATTTGCCGTGGAGGCGGATAGCATAAATATGCAAAAATTTTTAGAGTATATTGTAAATTTAGAGACCATACCTGTTCGCAATGATGATCTTCAGTCGGAAAGCGAACGTATAAAATGCGAAATAACACTTACGCTTCGCGATGACCAACAACGCTCTTTTAATCTCAATTTAAAAAAGAAAATTTTTGATTCTATTGCTCAGAGTAATGTCTATTTAGCTGAAATACCAAATAATAATGCACATTTTTTTGTGCCATTAAACGAGATATTGGAGCATCCTTGGCAGTCTTTATGTAACCAATCTTTATTCTCAGAAATTCATTCCGTTTCTTTGGATTATCAACAAAAAAAATTATTTTTATCCCGTAATGAAAGTAATCAATGGGGAGTATTTAAATTTTCCAACTCATCCGCTTCCCTGCAATTATTAGAAAAATTCGATGAAAAATCACTCCTACTTTATTTATCTCTTATGCGTCCCTTAGATGTTGTGGAGAAATCGACACTCAATCTAGAATGGATGGATGATAAATTAATTTTAGAAGTTAATAAAATATTGAAATTTGAAATAAAATTAAGTAAGGATGCAACCTACTTATTCCCTATGGACAAAAATTATGCTATTAAAATTGAAGATAATTTGATGAAAAAGTTGATTGAAATTTTAGAAAAGGCGTAGATGAGATAAAATTTTGAGCGATGTCCGAAGATCGAAAAATAACGGTGGCGATGTCAGGGGGAGTGGATAGTTCCGTTGCGGCATTATTAGCGAAGCAATTGGGGTACGAGGTCCAAGGAATTTATATGCGTACTTGGCATAATGATGATGCCAATGCCCCTTTAGATCACTGCCCTTGGCAAAAAGATTCTGAAGATGCACGACAAATTGCCCAACAATTGGCAGTCGATTTCACAATTGTTAATATGATCGATTTCTATAAAAAATTCGTTGTAAACCCTTTGGTCGAAGGCTATCGCAATGGCATTACCCCCAATCCGGATATCTTATGTAATCAATTTATAAAATTTGGAGCACTGGCAAATGTTGCTAAGGAAAATAGAAGCGATGCGCTTGGGACGGGACATTATTGTAAGAAACGAAAAAATTATAATGAAACATTTGATATCATCGAGCCAACGGATAAAAATAAAGATCAAACTTATTTTTTAGCCTATCTTAAACAGGAACAGATTCAGTTCGCCGAATTCCCCCTAGCCGACTTAACAAAAAAAGAAGTGCGCAAATTAGCTTCGATGGCAAATTTTATAACGGCTAAAAAAAAAGATAGTCAAGGAATTTGTTTTTTAGGGAAAGTAAAGATTCAGGATTTTTTATCCCATTATATTGGAAAAAATTCAGGCAATATTGTTAACCTAGAAGGGAAGATTGTTGGGCGTCACGAAGGGTTGCATAATTTTACAATAGGGCAGCGCCATGGACTCAATATCCCTTCCAATTCGGATTATAATTTTTATGTTGTAATTGGTAAGGATCTTGAAAGAAATGAATTGAAAGTTGCTTTCGAAAGCGAAAAGAAATTATATAATAATAGATTCCATGTTTATAATTTAAGTTATACTAATAAAGAATTTCCAGGAAATTGTCGTATCGCTTGTCGGCCACGCTATCGGGATCCTTATCAGGAAATTTATTTTGAAAAAATATCATCTAGGGAAGCAATTATCGAATTTCAAAAACCACAGCGAGCATTAGCAAGTGGTCAGGTCGTAGCATTTTATGAAAGTGGCGTATTACTAGGCGGGGGAATTTATGCTTAAAACATGCTTGAAGATTGATACTTCTCTTTTAAATCTATTAGTATGTTTAAAAACCTTGAAGAAGGGATGGTCTATGATATTGCTGTTATTGGTAGTGGATTAGCTGGATTAACGGCAGCAAATTATTTAGCGAAATTGGGATATAAAACAGCATTATTCGAGCAACACTATATGCTAGGTGGATTAGCGGCTCATTTTTCTCGAAAAGGACATATCTTTGATGTTTCGCTTCATGGATTCCCAATTGGTATGGTAAAATCTTGTCGAAAATATTGGTCATCAGAGATCGCCGACAGTATTGTACAACTCAAACGCATCTGCTTCCTCAATCCCCAATTTAATATCGAAACGACATTTACCCGTGAAGATTTCACAAAAATACTAATCGAAAGATTTCACATTTCTCCGGAAGCCATAGAAAATTTTTTCCAAAAATTAAATCAGATGAATTTTTACGATAAGGATCGTCGACGTACGCGCGATATTTTTGAAGAATTTTTCCCGGGTCGTAACGATGTCCACCGCTTACTAATGGAGCCAATTTCTTACGCGAATGGATCGACGATGGATGACGAAGCCATCACTTACGGTATCGTTTTTTCTAATTTTATGAATAAAGGTGTCTATACCTTCGAGGGCGGAACGGATCTGCTTATTAAAAAAATGACCGATGAACTCTTAAAAAATGGTGTCGATATTTTTAAACGCAGTAAAGTGGAGAAAATTTTATTGAAAGATAGGCAAGTGGTAGGTGTAAAGGTCAATGGAACCCATATTCAATGCCATACCGTCCTATCAAATGCACATGTCTTGAATACTATTAAGAATCTTATCGGTGAAGAGTATTTTTTGTCGGAATTTTTGGAAAAGGTGCGCAAGACGAGAATCAATAATAGCTCTTGCCAAGTATATATTGGTATTAGGGAAGGGGAGTCCATTGAGGATATGGGGGATTTAATTTTTACTTCAGAGAATGAACGCTTTGATAGTACTGAATTGCGAGATTTTCATACTACGAGCCGAACCTTTTCAATGTATTATCCTAAAACGCGTCCCCAAGAAAAGCCTATGTATGCCATTGTTGCTTCGATGAATGCTAATTGGGATGATTGGAATCGACTTGATGAAGAATCCTATCAGCGAGAAAAAAAGCGAATTATCGAAGATAGTCTACAATCTTTAAAACAATTCATTCCCCATATTCGCGAGAAGATCGATTACACTGAAGCCGCAACACCTAAAACTTTATTCCGTTACACGGAACACCCTTGTGGAACATCCTTTGGAACAAAATTCGAAGGACTTGAAATTTCAATGGAACTTTCAGAACAAATTAAAGGTTTATACCACGCTGGATCCGTTGGCATTATTATGTCCGGATGGCTTGGTGCGATGAATTATGGAATTATTACGGCCCATAAAATCGCTAGCAATTTGTAATCATTTTAAATATTTGAAACGATATCAACAACTCCATTCCCCTTTAAAAACGTACCTTAAAATATTGTTTTGTCTTTACGACCCACAAAGTGAATTGACGATGCAAAACAACTCTGTGGATCTATAAAGTGTTTAAAGTGTTTAAACTTTAGGAGCAAAGATATAGCCAATACCATGGGAAGTGCGAAGTGCGTCATCTGTTTCGATACCATGTGCGCTGAATAATTTTCTCAGCTTAACGATATACTGATCGAGAGATCGACTCTTCACATTTGCATGTTCGCCCCATACGTTATGGATAATACTTTTTCGGCTCAAAATAAGGTGAGGATTTTGTGCGAAATAGGACAGAATACCGAATTCTTTTCGTCCGATTTTCTCAAAAGATCCGTCACTGAAACGAATTTCCAAGCGACTTGGGTCAACCTGAGCTCCTAGGAAGTCAAAAGTCCCGTCCGTCAAGGAAGTATTAGCGGTTAACTGACCATCTCCAACGCGACTAGTACGACGCAATACGGCGGAAATTCTCGAGAGGAGTTCATTAATACCGAATGGTTTTGTCATGAAATCATCACCGCCCGCTTCCAAGCTGGCGACTTTAATTTCCTCACGATTTTCACCGGATATGAAAATGGTTGGGATCGAGATACTATTCTTTTTCAAATCCTCGAGCAATGACAAGCCATTTTTCCCGGGAAGATTGAGATCTAAAAGCATTAGATTGGAAAAGGAACGCTGCAAAAATTTTAATGCATCGTCTGCATTATAAAACTTTTGAGCATCCATCCCGGATACTTGCAATTGTTTCTCAATCAACTCGGATAATTCACTGTCATCCTCGACTACTAAAATCAATGGTTTTACTTTCGCTGCCATAATTGCTATAAGCTATTAGCGTTAGAAGATTTCTGTCAAGAAAAATTTACTCATTTTTAGATGGAAATTTTAATTTATCCTTTTTTAGCAGTAATATCCTAGGAAAATTGGCATTCAAAAAAAAACAATTTAAGTTTTTTCGAAAAAGAGTTGAATAGAAAAATAAGACTATTTATATTAGCTGAATTTTTTTTTTATTTCAATCAAATATTATGAAGATAAAAGAGCGTATTATAATTTTAGGGGCGACGGGGTCCGTTGGGACGACCGTACTCGCGGAAATTGCTCAGCATAGGGAACGATTTGAGGTCATTGGGATTTCGTGTAATGGGAATGTGAAGCAGGCTCTGACGATTGTTCAATCATTTTCCGTTCCCAACTTGGCCGTTGTACATCCCAAAATATCGGTACCTCAAGATGTGGGTGCAAAAATTTTCCGCGACGTTGACGGTCTCGTCGAAATGGTAAATACGCTTGATTTTGATATATTAGTCGTTGCGATCTCCGGATTAAATGGTTTACGTCCAACTTTAAAGGCAATCGAACGCGGTAGGACGATTATTTTAGCGAGTAAAGAGGTATTAGTCGTTGCCGGCGAGATGGTGATGCATTTAGCTCAAATAAAGAGCGCAAAGATTTTGCCTTTGGATAGTGAACATAATGCGATCTTTCAGTGTACTCGTGGAGAGAATCGTTTTATAAGACAGCTTTGGTTGACGGCTTCGGGCGGAAAATTTTGGAATATGGATCCTCAAACGATTCGACATGCGAGTGTTACAGAAGTACTTCAGCACCCTAAGTGGTCGATGGGGAAAAAAATTACAGTTGATTCTTCGACAATGGCCAATAAGGGTTTAGAGATCATCGAAGCGATGCATTTATTTTCGGTGAAGCCGGAACAAATAAAAGTAGCCATACACCCGAGTTGTGTCATACACTCTCTTGTTGAATTTTGTGATGGTAGTTTTTTAGCCCAGATGTCGCCGGTTTCGATGAAATATGCTGCACGCTATTGCTTATTTTATCCGGAGCGTATCGATATTTCAGAACCTTCTCTCAATCTTTTTCAGCTTGAATCTTTACGTTTTGAGCATCCTGATTTAGAGCGTTTTCCCTGCTTACGTCTAGCATTAGCAGTTGCGAAAGAGAAACAAAGTAAACACATTGCATTCAATGCGGCCAACGAGATTGCCGTGGAATTATTTTTGCAAGAAAAAATTGCTTTTGGTACAATTCCTCCCCTAATTGAAAGCATACTTACCAAGATTGAATCAAAGGATTATGCGACGGTCGAAGAAATTATGGCGGTCGACCAAATGGTACGTACGCGAACAAAACAACTTGCAAAGGATTTTTATATTTAAATGAAAAATTTAATTTTCTTGAATTGGTGTGAATCTTATTTTAATTTATAGGGAAAGTGGACTTTGAAAATTTAGTTATCATTGGGAGTGGTTGTGCAGGATTGACGGCAGCGATCTATGGAGCTCGTGCCAATCTGCGTCCATTAGTAATCGAGGGTGACCAGCCGGGAGGGCAATTGACGATGACTTCCTATGTCGAAAATTTCCCTGGGTTTTCAGAAGGGATTAATGGCTTCGAGCTAATGGATAATATGCGTAACCAGGGGGAAGGATTTGGGGCACGGTTTCTATCAGTTATTGTTGAGAGAATTAATTTAAAAACAAAGGAACTTTTTTTTAATAATGGGCAAAACGTTGTGGCAAAGGCGATTATTATTGCGACAGGGGCGGCACCGAGGATGCTTAATATTCCGGGAGAACGTGAGTTTTTTGGTGGGAAAGGCGTGAGTACATGTGCGACCTGTGATGGTACATTTTACAAAAATAAGGAAGTAGTTGTCATTGGGGGAGGGGATTCTGCTTGTGAAGAAGCACAATTTTTGACTCGGTTTTGCTCTAAAGTTTACATTATTCACCGTAGGGATCAGTTCCGTGCATCGAAAATTATGGCCGATCGGGTACTGGCTAATCCCAAGATTGAAGTTCTATGGAACACAATTCCCATTGAAATTTGTGGTGATAAAAAAGTGACACATATTTGTTTACGTACTGAAAATAGGGAACGGGAGCTGCCTTGTAGTGGTATATTTTTAGCAATTGGCCACATCCCGAATACGAAGATTTTTGGAGGTCAAATGGAATTAGATTTGGAAGGATATATTATGACGCAAGGGGCACACACATCGATTCCTGGAATATTTGTAGCGGGTGATTGTTGTGATTGTCATTATCGGCAAGCGATTACAGCGGCAGGGATGGGAGCGGCGGCAGCGATTTCTGCGGAACGTTATTTATCATGAGTGATTCTTTTCGATTTAAGGCAGAAAACTTATCAGCTATTAAATTAAGGCCAGCGACATTCAGTGATTTCACGGGTCAAAGTCGTGTTTTAGAGAAATTGCGTATTATGACTGCTGCAGCACGCCAGCGTCAAGAGCCATTGAATCATATTTTATTAAGTGGGCCACCGGGTCTTGGGAAAACGACATTAGCGATGATTTTAGCGGAAGAAATGCATGCCAATGTTCGGGTAACATCGGGGCCAGTGATCGAGAAAGCTGGTGATCTAGCGGGTTTATTGACGGGTTTAGAATATGGCGACATTTTATTTATCGATGAAATTCATCGTTTATCGAGGACGGTAGAAGAATATCTTTACTCTGCGATGGAAGATTTTCGGATTGATGTGATGATTGATCAGGGGCCAAATGCGCGTAGTATTCGTTTAGATATTCCGAAGTTTACATTAGTTGGAGCAACGACGCGAACGGGTCTTTTAAGTTCCCCCTTACGCAGTCGGTTTACCTTACAAACGCGTCTTGATTACTATGGCGCAGAAGATTTATCAAAAATTATTTCAAGAAGTGCAAAACTTTTAGACATTACAATTCCGGAGGAAGTAGCATTTGAGGTTGCGCAAAGGTCGCGAGGAACGCCTCGTATTGCTAATAATTTACTATTTTTTGTCCGAGATTTTAGTCAACAAAAGTCGACAAATGGTATTACATTGCAGCATGCGAAAGGGGCTTTATCGTTATTAGACATCGATGAGCACGGTCTTGACGAGATGGATAAGCGTATATTGGAAGTGATTGGGCAAAATTATGGAGGTGGGCCGGTGGGGGCGAGTACTATTTCGGTAGCGATTGGGGAGGAGCGGCAGACTTTAGAAGAAGTGCACGAACCTTTTTTAATTCAAGAAGGTTATTTGCAACGGACTCCCCAGGGGCGAATTTTAACCACCAAAGGCTGGCAATTACTTGGAATAGAGCATAGCCAACAAAATCTTTTTTTATAAGAGTGAAAATTAAATAAAAAGTCTGGCATTTTTTTTTTTTTTTGTAAAATAGTTTACCATGGATATAATATTATTCGTGATGAGTATAGGGAGTGTGAATATGCCTAGTAGTATTTCAAATGATACGAAAATGGAAGAATATAAGGTATGGTTATTTAATTTGCCTGAAACTCCTAATTTGCCTGGAACTTCTATGGAAAAAATGAACATTAATGGGAAAATCTATGTGATCTCAGTTGATGCAGTTTCTCATACTAATCCTAACTATGTGAAAAATGCTATTATAAATGGACAAAAATTATTAAATGAAATCAATATTAGTACTAATCTTGCCAATTCACCAATCAAATCACGCCAGGATATGGCCAACCTAATATGGGCACTCTATGCGGAAGCTTGGCAAATTGATCCAAATCAACATAAAAATTCAAGCTCACTATTTATCTCTTATTCTAAATTATATGAAACATTGAAAAATGCAAAAGATAAAAATGGAAAACTACTCAGTTATTCCCGGGGAGGAAAAAATGATAGCTCCCATTTAAAACCTTTCCCAAAAAGTAAATGCTCTCAAATGGGCTTTGATGCTTATGAAAAAGGACAATTCGCTACAAATAAAAGAAATGAATTGTTGCCATATGGTAAAAATACTTTGCTATTTGCAAAGCTCGATAGAGCGGAAACTGGATTCGGTAAAGACCGAACCTTTATTAAACTTGAAGATCATGGAATAGATGGAGGATTATTTTCTAGAAATACTATCGCACATGGATTGGATTTTATAAAAGAAATTCTAAATAATACTTCGACAAAAGAAAATGATTTCAGGGAAAATACAGCAGCCATTTCAAAGATAGTTCAAGAATGTGTGAGGGATTCTAAACAATACGTTTTGACGAAAAGTTTATCGAGAGGTCTTGCAATTGCTTCATTAAAAGGTCTAACAGCTTTAGCAAAATTTATTTCAGAAAATAAAGGAGCTTCTTCTATGCTACAACTCCTAGAACAAGTTATTAGTTTAAAAATAGAAAAAAATCTATTAAAAGGCTATCAAATTAAAGCCATACAAGAATGGAAAAGAATACCCCATAATCAAAATCAATCGACACTTGCTTACTTTGCAACACATGATCAATCGGGTAAAGAAATGGTTTTAGATTTGTCTTGAGTTTTGATTTTTAAGTTGTAAATAAGAAATTCTTTTTTCAATCTAAATCATTTAATTCAATTTTTATTATTTACCTAGGAACTTTTTAATTTAAATTCCTCAAGGTCAAACTTTAACAACCAAAGGCTGGCAATTACTAGGGATAGAATATACCAGCAAAATCTTTTTTAAAGAAATAAAAATCTCTCCCAACTTC
>JAITNS010000014.1 GCA_031290315.1 Puniceicoccales bacterium | reverse complement strand
AATATGACATTTGGAATGTTCTTTGAAATTGAGGTCTTTGAGGAGGAATTCGCGCCATAGCAGGCCTTATACGTGGCGTTATATTATCTACTAAAGTTCTATCACAAATTTCTCTCACTGCATTCCAATCGGCATTTTCGTTTATTAATCTTTGAACACTTTTTAAAAGCTTGAGTCCGTCTTCAGAATCCAATGATGTATCCGCAGAAAAATTTAAAACCAAACTTACCAACCTTTCGGTAGCTTCTTGATTAGGCCCATATGGGGCTACATATGGGGCTGCGGCTTCCATGGATTCCACCGAACTGCCATAAATTCCTGCCAAAGAACTCAATATTATTACATTTTTAACTATTTTCATATTACATTTTATCATGTTTTACCTCTATGGGTTCTATGGCATTAAATTGCAGTAAAAAGTCAAATGTTTTGAAAAATCAAAATATAAATTAGTTTTAATTCTTAATTTTTATATATTAAAAAACAATATTCTTTCGTCCTTATATTCATTATGGGGTAAGAAGTGCAATAAATATTTTTCAAAAAAAAATATTCTTTTAAGAAAAAGTCTTTAAAAAGTCTTGACAGTATTTTCTTTCCAAATATTCTTTAGGAAATTAAGGAACATGATGGGAAGATTATTTAGAGACATTATTATTAGTTTAGGATTTATGGGTATTTTTTTTGGGGCTTCGTCGCTATTTGCGGGGAAGACGAAAGGAGGGAATTCCGTAAAGAGAGCTAAATCAGGAGAAAATTTACAAAAGAAGCAATCTGAAGATGACAGTGAAGATTCCCCGGAAGACTCCCTGGATGTCTTTGGAAAAGCTCAGAGAAAATATTTAGGTGCCCTCAAACTGGCAATTAGTGATGGCAATGCCCCAAAAGTAAATGCCATGTTACAATCTCTGCTTTCCCCTGTAAATAAATCTCCAAGAATACAAGCAGTATTATTCGCCCCTTCAACTAGAAGAGAAGCAATAAATGAAGTTGGTAATAACGATACTTTAAGAAATATTCCTACTATAAAAAGAACGCTTTACTTATTAGTAGTAAATACTTTTCCTAAGAAAGATCAAAGGGCTATGTTTGAAGAACTTCAAATCGACCCTGATGCATGATATTTTTTTCTATCTTATTTTTATTCTATTTCCTTTCTTAATGGAATTAAGGGTGTCAGCAATGATACCCTTTTTTTTACGTTCTGTCTTATATCAAAAATTCTTTTTTATATTTTAATGATTGAGACCGCGAGATAAAATAAGAGCACGTGCAATTTCCGCTAAAACTGGATAAGCGGCGCGTATGCCATAGGCGGTCCCCGTAGACATAGTCGGGTCATCGAGCACAACCGTTACTAAAAATTGTGGCTCCTCCAATGGGAAAAATCCCGAACATGATGAAATATGGTGCTCACGGGAATAGGTTCCAGAAATAATTTTTTGGGTCGTTCCCGTCTTGTACGCCAATTTGACGCGCTCAATTACCGACGCCGCTGTTTCCGAATTATGTAAAATCTCCCCCATCTTCTTCGCGATATCCGCCCCTAATACGCGACGTACCATATAGGGCTCCGTCTCAATAATCATTTCTCCATTCTCATCGATTATACACCCAATTATCCGTGGTTGTAGCAAATATCCTCCACTCGCTATCACCCCCATAGCTTGATGCACTTGTAAAACGGTTGCACTCATCGCATGCCCCATCGGTAATCGCGTAATCGTAAGCCCATCCCATAAGGCCGGCTTTAACAATACCCCCATAGCCTCACCGTCAAAACCATAACCCGTCTTCTCCCCAAATCCAAACTCCTTCGCCCCACGATATAATTGCTCCGCACCTAAAATGATTCCAATCTGCGCCGCCCCTCGATTACTCGATTTCCGTAAAACATCAACCGCACTTAAATTGGAAAAAAATGTGTGATCATGTGGTAAATCATACTTCCGATCTCGATAACAAAATATCTCCTGAGAACAATCAAAATTTTGATTGAGTGTAATCCGACCTTGTTGCAATGCGATACTAAAGGGTACGATCTTAAACACCGACCCGGGCTCATATACATTGGTGACCGCACGGTTACGTAAGGAATCGCCTCCACTCTGATTATATTGATTACAATTGAAAGTCGGCACATTGCACAACGCCAGAATCGCACCCGTCTTCGGATCACTGATAATCACTGACCCGCTTTTCGCCTGTAAATCGATCATAGCACGTTGGAGGGCACGCTCGGCGATCTCTTGAATATATAAATCTATTGTTAAATCGACATTGGCGCCATTTCTTGGTTCAATAACTTTTTTACGAAAGAGCGCGACTTCTTCTCGTTTTCCATTTTTTTCTGATTCGATCCAACCATCTTCTCCCCTTAAAAAATCATCTAAAAAGCGTTCAATCCCGCTAACCGGAGTCCCCTCCTTATTAATGAAACCAATCACATGGCTTGCTAATTCATTATTAGGGTAGATGCGCTCGCCACGCGTATTGCCGTAAACACCCTTAATTTTTAAATTTTTTATACTAGTATAAAGTTCATTATCGTCGATAGTCGCTATCTTTTTCCAACGCAGGCGCCGCTCCTTACCGTTATGAATAAAGCTCTCGCGCTTAAAAAATACAGCCATATCCTCCAGATTCTTTCCTAGGAGCGCTGCTAATTGGACAATTTTTTCCTGATTTTTTTGAAAATCAGCGGCATAGGGATCTACGCCGACATCGATCGTTACGGTCGTCATGGCGAGAATCGACCCGTTACAATCGCGGATCTTCCCGCGAATAGCACGCCTAATTTCCTTCGTATCACGGGCGGAACGTATAAATTTTTTATAATAATTTTGATTAATATAAGATAAATGGAGAATGCGATAGGCTAACCCGGAGAAACAGAATATCAGGAGGAGAACAATCGAAATAAAGCGCCAATGACGAGGCATATTGCTTTCTTAAAACAGATGCTCTGGCGGCTTACCGATTAATTTATCGGTTAGCTGTTCCCGTTCGTCAAGTATCCTCTGGGCGATTTTTTTAACATGCATACGGATCCACTTTGCCGTCGAACTATCTAACCGATAATCGGCGGGGCCATAGGCATCAATACGACCTTCCTCAAGCATGCGATCATTTTGTGCAAATTCTTTTTCCTTATTCGGCTCATAAACCGCAAATGCTTTCCCACCATTCCGACGAATTACCGAAAATGCCGGAATATCGCTCGGCCCATCTGCGATGTAAATCATATTGCGAAATGGTACGCGGCGATCGCAATCATCTATGGTCGCGTTAACATCAATCGCCGAATTCTTATTACTCCCCTTATTAATCTCAAAAAGACACCGCGTTTTCTGTGTATTATCGATGACGCGAGCAATCTGTCTAATTTCCCTTTCCGATTCTTCGATACCCGCCTGCTCGATCGCCTCAAATGCGATTTGATCCGCATTTTCATATATCCCGATAGTATCACTCTCTTCCTCGGAAAATTCTCCATTCTTTTCAGCCATTAGGCGTTTTTTTTCTATCCGCTCGAAAAATTCCTTTGCTTCAGTTTCCATCTCATCTTCTAGGAATTCGCAAGCGAAGATTCCATCGACGAAAGGCGCCACTTGACTACCACGGATTACTTCCAAATGCCCGCTACTGACGATATAATGTTCCAAGGTAACACCGTGTACGCGACAACGCTCATCGCCTTCCACATCCTCTTTTAAAACGGAAAACAGATCAGGGATTCCGGGGAAGAATGTGAGTTGCGCGCCATAGCGTGTTAATTTTTTCTTTGACAATCCTGGCAAGCAACCGATTTTGACGAGTTCCAGGAGATAGGTGAGATAGGTGAGGACCTCTGATAATCGAATACCGCGCTCCCGAAATTTAACGGGTAGACTTTCGACTCCTTCCCAAAACGCTACTTCATCGATACCGTACTCGCGAAACAATGGTGCTTGCATATACCCAGGGATAAGGGTTTTATCGAAATCCCACACACATGCAATGACATTACCCGATTGATTCATTTTATAAATTCCGAAAAAGTCTTTATTTCAATTTCATTCTTTTAAAGCTAAAATCCATTTTGACGCAACCATTTTCCTCTATTTTCTTCTTCTGTTCTTTCATTTTCTAGACGTTTACGTTCAATTTCATACTGCAAATTATCCAACTCTTCCTTTTGTCTGCGCTTTCGATGTCCTTCCAATATATCAGGAAACAAAGAAGTATCACTTCTATTTCTCAAGATTTCATTCTCTCTTCTAAGGCGTTCGGCTTCAGCAGCTCTTTCCTCAGCAACTCTTCTTTCGGCAGCCCTTCTTTCAGCATCCCTTTTTTTTTCGTTTTGATCCCCTGCGCTATGCCCTATCGCACCACCAGCTAGCCCCCCTAAGACAGCTCCAAACGCGGCACCCCCTTGACCTCCAACGGCATACCCTGTGCCACCACCTAACCCGGCTCCTACTGCCGCTCCACCTAATGTAGACTCCGTCGTATCACAACCCGTAAGCCCTAATAACGGTACCAATAACAAATATTGCCTAAAATTCCTCATGGCTCATATGATATAGAGTCATGGCTAAAAAGTCAATCCCCCTCCATAAAAGTATAAGTTTCTTTTATTAATGCTATAAGTCCATAACTGGCAATTGCAAGAAACTAAAATGAGTGAAATGGCAAAAAATGAGGGCAATATTCCCTTGGGAAAATATATTGGGTTAGGTATATTTGCAGCGTAAGTTATTCACATTAAAATGTTGATAACCTGTTGGTAACATGTGAATAGGTGTTAATAAGTAAGGAAGTGTGGAAAGTTACTAACATCTATTAACATACTACTAACAGAGTTATCCACAAAAATATTTCCTCCAATCCCTTTGTTAATCAGCCTTTTTCGTACTTACTAACTTACTAACCGTGCATAATAATAATACTATAATATATAATAATATTAGTAGTAGCTATAGGGCAGGGGTCATTTTAGGGAATTTTCCTCTTTGATTGTTTTGTTAATAACTTTAGCTTGTTATTTTTTTCTAATCTGTTTCAGTTGGGATTTTAAGGATCTATTTATGAAACGCTGCTTATTATGGGATGCTACTTTATGGGGCGCTGTCCCAAACCCTGCCAGGGGATGGATCCCCTGGACCTCCTTTGTGGCCCCAGATTAGGTGCCGTTGGCATCCAATCTAGGGCCAAAGAAATCGTTCAAAGAATATTATTCTTTGAACTTAATATTTGTGGCCGGGCATTGTGGTTCGCCCTGGACCACGTGCAACGCACGTGGTCCAGGGCGGTCCCAAGGTCCAGGAAACAATGTTTCCTGGCGAGGATTATAAGGGCGAGCAGCCCTTATTTATGTGAAATTTTTTATTTTCAAAAGAGGAATAAATCCAAATAAATAATATTTTACTTTATTTCCCATAAATTTAGTCCTAAGAAAAGGAATAAAATGGAATAGATAAAATTTTTTTTCAAATGTAGCGAAAGGGACATTATGACGAAGTAAAAAAATATCAAGGAAAGGAGTCATTGCTGCATATTTCCACCATATTTCAAATAAAGATACCGTATTATTCCACGGCTTTCGTCCTGCATAATGTATATTTATTGGATTATTGGTTGCATCTTCATATTCTTGATGAGAATAAATATTATCTTTGATACATTGGTTATAAGATTTTTCTCCCATTGGAATAAAAGAGTACTTTAAAGGAATGGAAAGTTTTCTATCTTGACATGTACAATTCAAAATATCTTGATCAGGGTAATTAAATGATTTATTTTTTGACAATTCCACCCATCGATTATAAATATCCTGTTCCCTTAACATTTTAAGATTCATGAGTAAAAAGCCCGAACATAAATATTGGTGGTCATCTAATGATTTATATTTCATTTTTTTGCGTTTTTCAGATTTATTTAAATTAAAAGCATCTTTCACTCCCGCAATCCAGCAATTATTTACATCGATTTTATCTGCTTCTATCATATCATTGCAAAAAATAACATCGACGTCCGAGTATATAATTTTATCTAAGTGCAGTAAAAGTTTTGGTAACATCAATCGATAATAAATTCCAACTGTAAATTTATCGAAGTAAGATTTATTAAAATCATTATTAGCTTCAAGAAAAGTTATCGATGAATTTGGATCTTGTTTTTCAACAATTTTTTTCAATTCCATTCGATTTAATT
>JAITNS010000075.1 GCA_031290315.1 Puniceicoccales bacterium | reverse complement strand
ACCTGTTGGATTAATTCCGAGATATCTTGAAACTTATTACAGAAATTAGCGAAGCCTCCGATATCGTCGCAACGGGTTTGCCAATTTGCGTAATTTTTTTTCAAATACTCTACATATTCTTCATCGAGTATAAAAATTACCATTTCGCCGAGGGTATCGAAGGATATTTTTTCCTCATGTTTTTTTTGAGCGAATTCGAAAAGATCTTCGCAAGGGGATTGCGATTGTTTATCTTTTCGGAAGTCGAAGGAGGCCTGGTAGATCGCACGCAAGACGCGGACTAAAGGCCACCAATATTCCAAGGCGGTTAATGGAATTTTTTTGACAACTTCCTCCGAATCCAGGAAGGAGAAGAGATCTTTTTTTTCCATTTCTGCCAATTGTTGGAGATAGAGTAAGAGTCGTTCGGAAGTTTTTTCGCCGACTTTTGGGAAGCGACACATGATACGGACGAATGCGCATGCATCGTAAGGGTTAAGTACGAAGCGTAAAAATGCTACAATATCTTTAATATGGGCTTGTTCGAAAAATCGCACGCCACTGGTAATCGTATAGGGGATATTATTGCGTGTTAGTTCCATTTGCAACTCCATGGATTGGTAATGGGCGCGGTAGAGGACAGCGATTTCTGAAAATGGGCATCCTTCGCTATGTAATCCTATAATTCGTTTGATAATAAAATTCGCTTGTTGGCGGGCGTTTAAGACTGATACGAGCAAAGGTTTTCGGAAGGAACTTTTTGTTGCTCTCAAAATTTTCGTGTACTCAATTTTTTCCGAAACGGGTATTGCATTAGCAAAATTTAAAATCTCGGGCGTACTGCGGTAATTGACTTGTACTTTAGTGACTTTTGTTTGGGGATATTTTTGAGGGAATTCGATAATACTTTTAATATCGGCACCGCGCCAGGTATAAATACATTGGGCATCATCGCCGACCGCAAAAATTTGTCCTTTTTGGGCGATGAGGTCGATCATCTTCAACTGGATTGGATTTGTATCCTGATATTCGTCGACTAAGATATGTTGAAACTGTTGGTTATAGCGCTCAGCGATTTCCGGCTTATCCTGTAATAATTGCACAAAAGTACACAATAAGTCGTCATAATCCATAACATTTTGTTTTATTTTAATATTTTGGTAATGGTCGACGAAGCGTTTTACAGTTCCGCTATGGTCGGTCATATAGGGATACCGATCTTCGATCACATTGGCAACTGTACGCATTGTATTGCGTGAAAAACTAACCACCTCGAATAACAGGCGTGCGGTGGGATTACTTTTATTTTTTACAAATTCTGGTAAGACATCTTGGATAGCGTGATTAAATAATGTGAGGGAATCATCTTCGTCGATGATAACGAAATTAGGATTTTCCAGATGGCGACGGAGTAAGCGTTGGCAAATATGGTGGAAGGTACCGCCGTAGAACAGATTACTACTGAAACCCGTCAATACTTCTACGCGTTGGAGCATTTCTTTTGCCGCCTTATTAGTAAACGTGAGCAACAAAATATTATCGGGTGCGACACCTTTTTCGATGAGCCAGGCGACGCGATAAGTCAAGGTACGGGTTTTACCGGTTCCTGCGCCGGCCAAGATAAGGTTTGTTGAGCTATGAGAGACGACTGCTTCATACTGTTCCTCATTAAGTTCCTGCTCAAAACTAATTGTCATTTCCTATAAAAAAACGGCTGATTCGATTTTTGGCAATCTTTATATCGTGGCGAATTTGCTCCACTAATAATATTTGGGAAGTGAATCGTTTTTCTTCGCGAATATAGGACCAAAATTGTATTTCGATGGGGATATCGCGAGCTTGAAAGAATACAGGCAGCAGGCTATGCACTTCCAGAGTTACCTCTTGGGCCATTTCAATGAAAGTTGGTCTTATGCCGAAATTAGCTACACCCCACATATATTCGCCCTTATCATTGAAGCGATAGCGTACCAGATAGACGCCGAATTTCAGTAATAAATCGTTAGTGAAGTAGACATTTAAGGTAGGGTAGCCTAATTTTTGAGCGATTCCCCTTCCTTTACGCGTGATACCGGAAATAGAATAGGGATATCCGAGCATTCTATTGACGCGATCGATATAGCCATCGGTGAGGCATTTACGGATATTGGAGCTACTGACTCGTTGATTTTCGAAGGAGATGGAACTTTGGATTTTCACATCGAAAAAGCGGGATTCCTCCTTCAACATCCAGGGATCTCCTTCGCATCCTTGACCAAATTTAAAATTTTCGCCCACGCATACCCCTACTAATTGTGAGAATTTTTTTTGTAATACGCCGATAAAACTCTTTGCCCTAATTTCGCTAAACATTTCCGTGAAGCATTGTTCGACGAAATAATCCACGGACATTATTGTTAAGCGGTTAATTTTTTGTTCTCTGGTGAGGATTAATTTTTTAGGTCGATTAAGGATAACGGATGGGTGAGGCCAAAAGGAATAGACGACGGCTGCGGCATTAAGGCGTTTAGCTTCATTTTTAGCGGAGATAATGACTGCTTGATGTCCGATATGGATACCATCGAATGCCCCTAATGCGAGCACAACCGGTCGATCGATTGGGACAAGATCATCACGCGCTGTCAAAATTTGCTCCATAATCACTCATAGAATATCCGTAATTGGTAATAGGCAATGCTCAATTTCATAGCAATCCATCTTCAGCAAATCTTTTAGAGGGTATGAATATTGTTGCACACTCCTAATGCGAACACAACCGGTCGATCGATTGGGACAAGATCATCATGCGCTGTCAAAATTTGCTCCATAATCGCTCATAGAATATCCGTAATTGGTAATAGGCAATGCTCAATTTCGTAGCAATCCATCCCCAGCAAATCTTCTAATACGGCTGCTTGCTCCAATCGAAAATGTCCTATTTTTGTACGACGCAATGCGGATAAATGTGCTCCGCAGCCCAATTTTTGCCCCATATCGTGGACCAATGTACGAACATAAGTCCCCTTCGAACACCCTACCCCAAATGCTACATAAGGTAAAGTAATTTCTTGTATTAAAAATTCATAAATTTTAACGGAACGTGATTCACGCTCGATGATTTCTCCTTTACGTGCTAATTTATAGAGTGGTTGGCCGTTTATTTTTTTAGCGGAAAACATGGGAGGTAACTGAAGTTGATCGCCTAAGAATTGCAGAGCGCATTCTCGAATTATTGATTCTGTAAGGTTTACTTCATGGGTAGCGACGATTTCACCTTCGCTATCGTAGGAATTTGTTTCCTGGCCCAAGCGTAAATTTCCTTCATATGATTTATTTTGATTTATGACATACTGGGAAATTTTTGTTGCATTACCGACGAGTAAGATAAGTAGGCCCGTAGCCATAGGGTCGAGGGTACCGGCGTGGCCGATTTTACGCACTCCTAATTTATGGCGTAATTTAGCGACGACATCATGGGATGTCCACCCCATCGGTTTATCGATTAACAGAATACCATTCATGGATAATCTAGAGAGAAGGAAACGAGGTGAACTTGCAATGTATTTATCAGGACTTTTTCGAATCTTTCTAAAAAAATAAAGCAAGACAAACCCCTATTTCACTTCATTTTTCACTTAATTAAAAAAGATAAATTATTTCATAAGGTTTCTCGCTTGAAGAACTTTAATACAATCCTATATATTTTTGTCCTTATACTCTACCTCTGCCATCTTGTTCCAAATCTCCTCCAAAAGTTTTCTAGTTATAGAATACAACCCAATTTCTTCAACCTCCCAATCGGCAAATTCTTCTTTTCCTCTGACAAAGTTTCTTATTAGCATTTCTATTTTTACTTTTAATCGACCAACTTTTCACCTTCTGC
>JAITNS010000053.1 GCA_031290315.1 Puniceicoccales bacterium | reverse complement strand
TTTCCTCTTTTTTCCTTCTTCTCTTTTGTGAATAACGTTTTTATTTTCATATGACTTCAAACTTCTTTTGTCAAGCTTGTGTTTGCTTTTGGTTTTGTTGTATTTTTTCTGCTAACATTTTTTCCATCTTTTCCAAAATCTCCTTCTCTTGTTTTAATTTTTCAGATTCTGGAGTTTGTTTCAGTTTCCCTTGTGTCTCTCTCAACTCCTTTTGTACAGCATCTAATAGTGAATGATGATTATAACATACCTGGTTTACATCTTCAACTTTTTCTAATAAAAATTGAAACATAACTAAATTTCTATCAATAACAGCATGCATACATTCATCTATAATACATTTAGACGTGAGCAAGTTATTATTAATTAAATATTCAACCATTTCTTGATTTCCATTCCTTATAGCAGGCAATACAGAACTTACGCCACGTTCATTTATTTGATTTATATCTGCGCCTCGACCAATGAAATATTTGACTAATTCTTGATCTCCATATTGAACAGCATTCTGTAATAATGTTATATTCTCTCCATATTCAAAATTTATTAAATGTTTAATTTGTGAAATCTTTTCTTTAAGTGTTTCTATTTCTTCGGGAGTTATTGCTTTTATACAATTCCTTTCACCAATTTCTTTTTCTGTTAGTTCTCCAAAAAATATTTTATGAATTTCATTTATTAATTTTCTATCATTACCCATTTCTTTCCTTTGTGTTAGCACTTGAGCTGCTGTCATTTTTTGTGCATTCGTTATACTTACATCTGCACCGGCCTTTATCAACATTTCCATCATTTCCTCGTCTCCCTTCGTTGCAGCTATATGCAAAGAAGTCTTTCCTTCTTGATTTTTTATATTTAAATTTATATTTACATCTGCTCTAACATTAATCAACTTATTTATTATTTCTTTATTTGCGATTATTACAGCTGTCATCAGTGGTGTTTCGTGCCCTCCTCCTATTCGATTTAGTTCCACACCAGGTTGTTCTAGCAAATAATTGATTATTGCCTGCCCTTCCGGTTTATTGCATGTACGTATAGCTAATTGCAAAGGCGAATCTTGTCCTTCTTTAGCCAAATTTATATTGGCACCACATTCCACAAGATATTTTACCATTTCCAGATTATTGAGTTCAGCAGCTTTGTGCAAAAATGTCACGCCACTCTGGGTGGTATGCATTGTATTAACATTTGCTCCAGCTTCAATATATTGTTTGACTTGTCCCCAATCATCTTCAGTTAGTCGTTTGGATATAAAATTCTTTGATAATATATTCAGGCCTTTTTGCGCTGCTTCTTTCGCTGCTGCTTGCAAATTGCCTGCACCATGTGAAGCGCCTAATCTTATTCCCTTAAATGCATCTTTTATGCATTGCATTTCTAGTGATGTGCTCGCCTGGCTGTCACGACCCATCAATTCTGCATTAACCACTTTTGGGTTACTCCACCAGTGAGTTTTTTGAATTTGTAATTTGAGCGTTTTCTCTTCATTTTTTACAAACAAAAACTCACTTCTTTTATTCGCCACTCCTTTAGCAGCTATATTCAATTCCTTGGAAGTAATGTGACGTGAACTACTCAAATCAATTGGATTATTACTGCTACCTATTGCTCCACTCATTTTCTTTTCTCTTTTTTTAATTAGTTGCGATTATATTATTATTCATTATTCATTAAGCAATTTAAAAAAATTATTTAAATTTTTATTTTTAATAAAATAGCACAAACCGCAATATTTTTATCCTTGTATTTATTGTGTGTTCGGTTACCTCTAGATAACAATGAAGTATATTTTCATCACGGGGGGTGTAGTGTCGTCGCTCGGCAAAGGTTTAACGGCGGGCTCATTGGGTGCACTCCTCGAGTGCCGTGGCTTAAAAGTCTGTACCCAAAAATTTGACCCCTACCTTAATATCGACCCCGGTACTATGAATCCCTCCCAACATGGCGAAGTCTATGTCCTCCAAGATGGTACCGAAACAGATCTCGATCTCGGCCACTACGAACGCTTTACCTCTTCCGTACTCTCTCAAAAAAATACCCTCACCTCCGGCCAAATCTACGCATCAGTCCTCCAAAAAGAACGTAATGGCGACTACCTCGGTAAAACGGTACAAGTTATCCCACATGTAACTAATGAAATCAAAGAGCGAATTTATGCGGCAGAAGAAGATGCGGATGTCGTCATTACCGAAATCGGAGGAACAACGGGCGATATCGAAGGCCTACCATTTTTGGAAGCACTGCGCCAATTAGCCCTCGAACTAGATCACGAAAATGTCCTCTTTGTCCATGTTACACTAATTCCGTTCCTTAAAGCAGCCGGTGAACTTAAAACTAAGCCTACTCAGCAAAGTGTTGCCAAATTACGCGAAATCGGTATCCAACCGGATATCATTATCTGTCGCACCGAAATCCCAATTTCAGATGATATGCGACAAAAGATTAGTTTATTTTGTAATGTCCCAGTAAAGTCAGTGATCGAGGAACTCGATCTAAAAGTTTCGATTTACGAGTTACCGTCACTTTTACATTCCGAAAAACTCGACGAAATTGTTTGCCAAAAATTACGTATTCAGACACAAGCATGCGATATTCAACCTTGGGAAAATATTGTCGAAAAAATAAAATTCCCAAAACATGAGTGTACCGTCGGGTTAGTAGCAAAATACCTCGATGTCAAAGATGCATATAAATCGGTTTACGAGGCGATTGCGCATAGTGGTATCGGGAATGATTGTAAAGTTAATGTTGAGGTTATCGATGCCGAAGAACTCGAGCAGCTCAACGATGTGGATGAATTTTTTAGGGATATCGACGGCATTCTTTTAGCGGGTGGGTTTGGTAATCGTGGGATTGAAGGGAAGATTTTAGCGGCAAAGTTTGCGCGTGAGCATCATATTCCATATTTTGGGTTATGTTTAGGGATGCAGATCGCAGCCATCGAATTCGCGCGACACGTCCTCCATTACGCCGATGCAAATAGTACGGAGATGGTTCCGGAAACCTCATACCCAATCATCCGCATGATGCTCGATCAAATAAATATTACCCAAAAGGGAGGAACGATGCGCCTCGGTACTTATCCTTGTAAATTGATCCCCGAAACAAAAGCCCATAACGCCTACAAAAGTACATATGTCAATGAACGCCATCGCCACCGCTATGAGTTCAATAACGATTATCGCGAAGAATTTGAGAAACATGGCATGCTTGCTTCCGGGATTAATCCCGAACTTAATTTGATAGAAATCCTCGAATTACGCGACCATCCATGGTTTGTCGGTGTACAATTTCATCCCGAATTTCAGTCGAAACCACGGCAAGCTCACCCTTTATTTTTGGCGTTTATTGCAGCTATTCTACAGAAAAAACAGCGCTAACTTTTCATATGCAACGCTATGCAATCCTATTGATGGGTGGCCGATCCCAACGTTTCATGCAGGGCGATAAATGTTTAACCCCTATCGATGGAAAACCAGCCTTCTATTACGCTTTCGAATCGTTTCGCAAGACCCGTATTTTCGATCATTATATCTTCGTCCACCGAAATGAAAGCCAGAAAAATATATTAGAAAAATTTCTCAATAATCATTATTCGCCAGAAACATTAGCATCGATTATATGGGTTTTAGGGGGAGAAGAACGGATTTTTTCCGTATACAACGCGTTGCAAGCGATCGATAAACAGTTACCGGCGGAAGCATTTGTCTTCATCCACGACGGTGCACGACCTATGATTACCGTAGAAAATATTGTAAAAATAAATAAATTAGTATCCATAAAGTGGGGTGTTGTGCTTGGACATCGCCTAGTAGATACAACAATCGCCATCGAAACTAGTCATAATTCTTATATAAAAAATGAAACCTCCCTAATGGAAGATAATGAAGCGAATCGATCGTCCATGGTATATATAGTAGAAAAAGCGCAGCGGCAATATCCTCAGCGAGATAAACTCTGGGCTTTGGAGACCCCTCAAGCATTTTATTTCCCTCCCCTTCTTACCGATTATAAAGCAGCTATTCGTTCCCAACGTCCTTTTACCGACGACTCCTCCATTTCTTCAGGACCTATTAAGATCCTGGAAAATAGTACTTGGAATCTAAAAATTACTTCGCCCCATGATTTGGAGTTTATACAATTCATTCATAAAATCGCAACGGAAACGTCAATCGTTTTTTGATACATGGGAATATTTTCCCAAGACGGCTTGGAAGAGGTCATTGATTTCGTCGTCCCATACCCCATTTTGTTGAGCATTTTGCCGATGAATTGCAAATATATCATTAGTTCCACTCGATGAAATATTATGAATAAAGTCTGGAATGAGACAAGTCTTTAGTACTTCCTTTAAAGTGTCGCGATCTTCGGCTTCGATCGCATCCCCTACCGGGCCATCATGCCAAGGCATTACACCTCTGAAAAATGAATAACTAGATTTTGTTACCACAAATTCTTCCACTTCTTGAAATTCATTTTCGATGTTTTCTAAAAGTTGTTGAATTTTTCTATTATACCGTATATCGGAATTTTGGATGATAAAATGAATCGCTGTAAAAAATATTTTTTCGATAGCATAATGTTTATAGGATGGCATTGTCTGCGAAAATGTTCGCAAAAATTGTAATATATTTTTTAAATTCTCTATATTGCTGAATGTTCTCATTCGCCTAATTTGTTCCTGATAACCGAAAGGTAATTGCCAAAATTCCCCTGCTTCTATCCCGTAGCGTTGGTTGATCAATTTATTACTATTCTCCCTCCGTAAACTATGCAGTGTATGCAAATAGATTGGAAACTTGATTTTTTCAAATCTTTCTGGCATCGAATTTCTTTGACTACCCTGTAACCAAGGATTAAATAAACAAAATACTCCTATAGCTGTTATAAATAATGTGTTTTTTTTCATATGTCTTATATTATTAGTGGAAAAAGTTTCTCCTCCCGTAAATAGTATAAGAACAAAGATTTAAAGAATTATTTTTTTATACTAAATTACTTTGAAAAAAATCCTTTTCCCGACCTGAATAGTATAAGGACATTGCTTGCTTTGTAAATAAAATTTAAAATTATTTTCAATTTCTCCATTTACTTTGACAGCTCCTTGTTCAATTAATCGACGAATTTCCCTATGGCTTTCAAAGAGTTGGGAATGGGCCATGGCATCGGCTAAGGTAATGGGGTCTTTTTCGATTGTTTCAAGTGAAAATTCGGGAATATTTTCTGGAATCTCTTTATTAGAGAATACGGTTTCAAAATATTCCAATTCCTGATTTGCGATCACTTCGCCAAAAAATCGTGAAACTAATGATTGGGCCAGAAATTTTTTTACATCCATGGGATGCTTAATTTTAAGTGTTTCCATATGGGTATCCGTGTATTCTAGTAGCAATTTAAAATAGGTCCACATGATTTCATCGGGAATGGACATAATACGTCCGAACATATCGCGGGGCGAATGATTAAAAGAAATATAATTATCATAACTCTTCGACATTTTACGTTTACCATCGAGTCCGACGAGTAGTGGCATTGTGATGACTACTTGTTCCAGTTGTCCGTAATCTTTTTGCAATGCGCGTCCAACGAGTAGATTAAAGAACTGATCCGTTCCGCCGAGTTCGACATCTGCTTCCAACATGACCGAATCGTATCCTTGCATAAGTGGGTATAGGAATTCGACGATCGAGATAGGTTCTTTTTCCTCGTAGCGTTTAGCAAAATCGTCGCGTTCTAACATACGGGCAACGGTCATTTTACGTGCTAATAGCAGCATATCATCAAAGGACATTTTTCGAAACCATTCACTATTACGGCGGAGGGTTGTTTTTTTAGGGTCGATGATCTTAAAAGCCTGATCGAGGTATGTTTGGGAATTTTGTTCGATCTCCTGTTGAGTGAGGACTGGTCGGGTAGCTGAGCGTCCGGACGGATCGCCGACTGTTGCCGTATGATCGCCGATAAGTAAAATAGCTTCATGGCCTAGGTCTTGGAATTGGCGCAATTTATTAAAAACCACCATATGGCCGAAAGTTAAATCGGGGCGTGTTGGATCGACGCCCAATTTCACTTTTAAGGGAATTTTTTTTTCTAAGCGTTCGATCAACGATTCTTTTCCGATGATTGTATCAATACCGTTCACCAATTTATCAATTGCATTCATTAAAAAACGTGTAGGATGATACTTCTTGTTGTCAAAATTTAAGTGTGAAATATTATTTTTTTTCAAAAGGTATTTGACAAAAGGAAGAATTTACTCAAGGCTAGAAAGTATAAGGGTGGGAAGACTAGCATATATAAATTTTTAAATATTTTCACCCTAGA
>JAITNS010000032.1 GCA_031290315.1 Puniceicoccales bacterium | reverse complement strand
CTATTTCTTGGCCCTAGATTGAGATGCCATTGGCATCAATCTAGGGCCACAAAGGAGGTCCAGGGGATCCATCCCCTGGCGGGGTATGGGACGGAGTCCCATAACAAGCAGCACCAGGGGATCTATCCCCTGGTGCTGCTTGGGGCGACGCCCCTTAATTTTCATCTTGATAATGATTACAAGATCTGAATAAAGAAGAAAGTGAAAATGATGCGGAAATTTCGGATTTTAATCGGCCATGAATTGCAACAATATTATTTTTCATCTTTTGGTTATGCAATTAGTGCATTATTTCTATTTTTAATGGGTATAGTGTTTTTTATTTCGCTCAAGGTATACGCCGATTTTCCTCAGGAAGAACCTCTTATAATGCAACTATTTAAATCGATGTGGTTACCTCTCCTTTTCATTGTACCTACCTTAACAACAAAAGCTATCGTAGCTGAAAAAGTTGATCATCTATTCGATTCACTTTTTCTTTTACCTATACCTAATTATTCAATTGTATGTGCAAAGTTTTTTGTAATTTATTTACTTTACGCCAGCCTTTGGACTATTGTTGCTTTTTTTCCAGAAATCGCCCAGAAAAATGCTGCATCTTTAGCTAACTTTAATCATCTCACTAAGATTTATACACGTTGGGGAGGTTGGTTTTTTGTCAATCTCGTTGGAGGGTTCGTCATCGCATTTGGACTCCTCATCAGCTCATACGCGAAAACTACTGCTACATCAATGATTGCTACTATCGTCGGAATATTTTTATTCCTTGTTTCTGGACAATTATTTAAACATGCTTCCGCTATTTCTTTGAATCAGTCGGAAGTCTTTGCATCACTCTACGATAATTGGAATGTATTTTTTCAATTGGAAGACTTTTGCCGCGGCATCTTCGATACACGTGTTATCCTATTCTATTTGACCTTCACCGCCGCAACTCTAGCTATCACTACTATTACTTTGCGTAAAAATTGATATCATCTTATTATAAAAAAAAATAAGGGCTCCTCGCCCTTATAATCCTCGCCAAGAAACATTGTTTCCTGGACCTTGAGACCGCCCTAGACCACGTGCGTTGCACGTGATCCAGGGCGACACAATTCCCGACCAGGGGATTTATCCCCCTGGGAAAATGACTCTAACCCAATAATTATGTATAACATACATAATTATTGGGTTAATAAGCAGGTCAAGGAGTCCATGACTCCTTGCAGGGTATGGGACAGAGTCCCATAACAAGCAGCTCCAGGGGATCCATCCCCTGGCAGGGTTTGGGACGGAGTCCCATAACATTATCAATTCGGTGCAAATAAGTAACATATTTCATTCATAAGAACAAACATACCTCCAATTGCCACCGCATCCAAAATCAACTTGCCAACCAAAGCGCAACAACTTTCCTGGTTTATGGACATTACTCGTCGAACTTGTCCATTTTCACCTATTTCTACTATAGTACCGGGAGGATATCCAGTTAAACCTCGGCGACGACTTCTCTCCTGAAGTTTCCTGATTCTAACTCTGAGATTTCTTAATTCCTCTGTCACATCCACTTCTTGACTACTTTCTTGAATGCGCTGCAGATCTGACATTATCTTCTGCAATTCATTACTTATTTTTTGAAGTGCTTCATTTATTGGGTGTTCCATTAGTTCTGTATCTTCTAGTTCTGTAATTTCCTGAAGTGGATTTAACTGAAGGGCATCGAATTGAGCGCGAAGCTCCTCTACCTCATTTTCTACTTCCGACAATTCAGGAACTTCCTCATCGTCTTGAGAAGGATCTTCATGTACTTCTTCTTGTGGACCTTGAAAGATTCTTTTCCCGGGTTCTGTTCCCATTGAAAAAGAACTCACTCCAAAAGTAAGACCTAAAACCAATATCGATTTTTTTAACTTATTTAACCTATCCATATATTTTTAATAAGATAAGAAGTATTAAATTAAAATTTAAAAAAAGTCAAATGTTTTGTATATTTTTCACCTTGATATTTTACAATCCATTGCGTATAATTCCTTATTATTTTCAATCAAAGGAGATGATTTATTTATTTGTTTATAATAGGTGATTGTACTTTACTCTAAATATCCGCCAAATACCGTATTCATAGAAATCATCGAAAAGTTTGAGATATAAGAGAAAGTAAGGAATCATGTATATAAATGAAAAAAATGCATATTCACTTGCTTTAAATATTACAAAAAAAAATCCCGACTGGATCGGGATCCTTTTACATATTTCAGTCGTATTAATTTCTAAAATAATTAATAACAGCTAGGATACATTTATCAAAGGGATGAGATATTGTACCGGCGAGTTGCCATGTCTGCGAAACAACTGTTTCTACACATATCACTCCTTGTGCTACTAAATCATTAATACCTTCCTGTAGATTTGCTGGTAATAAATCATAGACCGCCCTTGTCACTATAATGCAACCTCCAATTTGAGCAGCTTTCTTAATCCATTTCTTAATACAAGAACACCAACCTTCATGAGGTACTACCACAATTTGGCCATCCCCATCTACCCTCAATATAGTACCAGAGACGTATTTTAAGCCATCCGGGCGAGGTTCTGCAATTTGTCTTTGAAGAGCTTCCGCTATTTGAAGAGCTTCGATTCCTCCGTCAACTCTTCTCAATATGATCAATTCTTCTCCTTGAAGGTTTCTTAGCTCTCTTCGAATGTTTACAATTTGGGTTTGAAGATCCTGCTGTATTCCTATGTCCAACAATTCATTATTTTCTACAGCTTGCTGAACGTTCGTAACTACTACGCTAAATTCCCCAATTATTACTTGAAGCCTCTCTGCCCTTGCTGGAAGACTTGCGATCACATCGGACAATTCCAACTCTGGCCTTTCTGTATCTAAAGTCTGTCGAAGTTCTCTAATTTTTAAATGAATGGTTCTGATATCACTTTTAAGTGCTGTTACTATTTCTTGAACGGTTTCGATTGTTTTTTCAAGGTTTATTACTATTTCCTCCGCTTGATTACTTTCTGAACCTTGCTCGAGTTCTATAACTATTGTTTGAAGGCTTTTAAGTGCTACTTGGAAATCACTGATTTTTGCTTGAAGATTTTCAATTATTTGCGCTTCTGGACTTTCCGGATTCAGCTGCAGTGCTGCAATTCCAGCTTGAACTTCTTTAACATCTTTTGGCACATATTCCTCCTCCTCTTCTTCTTCTTCCTCTATAACAATCTTTCTTTCCTCTTGGGGAGGATTCTCCGGAAGGATAATTGATGCACCTGGGAACGATGCCATTGAAAAAGAAGTCACTCCCAAAGAGAGACCTAAAACCAATATTAACTTATTCAACTTATTTAACTCATTTAACTTATTCATAAAATAATATATTTAGTTAGATGGTACGCACTAAATTAGGGCCTTTAGAGAAGTCAAGTACTTTATATATTTTTTTTATTTTTCTGTTCTATGATCCATTTTATGTGTAATTCTCTATTATTTTCATTCCAAGGGCAATGATTTTCGTATTTGTTTATAATAAGTAATCGTATTTTCCTGTAAATATCCGCCAAATGTCGTGCCAACCGAAACTACGGAGAATTTTCCCATTAGCGTACCGGGTAATAATACCGCATTACAACCCACTTGAGCGCCTTCGCCTAAAATCGCACCCAATTTCCTGAGCCCTGTCTCGATTTTTTCTCCCCCTATCTTTATCGATACTAATTTTTGATCGAAACGCAAATTTGATAAAATCGCTCCCGCTCCAAGATGCGTATGAGAACCTAAAATTGAATCGCCAACGTAATTAAAATGTGCGATGTGTACATGATCCATAATCAATGAATTCTTAATTTCACAGGAATTGCCAATCACACAATTCTCACCAATGATAACATTTTTACGAATTAACGCTCCACTACGAATCTCAGTTTTAGCACCGATGTAAACATTATCTTCGATCGTACATGTAACGGGCAACTGGACATCTTTCTCAATGTGGACATTTTTTCCGATCCTTATCGCAGTCGAAGGAGAAAATAAATTTTTAATTTTTTTTAAGAAATTATATTTTTTTTCCTGTGGGGTTAAACTTTGATATGCTAGTAACGCTTTTTCTATATTTTCAAGCCAATTCCAAGGCAGTTCATTGGCCGGGAAAAAATGAGAAAAAATATCTAAACTATTTGGTAAATTAAAAAAATCATTCGCATACATAATTGTGACTGAAAGTGTATATCATTTCAATTCTTTCAACGAAAACAATCCGAGAATAATTTATAATGAAATTTTATTATGAATAATTTATTTTTGAAATTTCACGACCGCATCATTACCTAGACTGAGATCGATGCGCTCTAGGGGTAAGTTGTCACGAATCTTCGGAGTATTGAGGATAAAATCGAGGCGTTTTAGTTGTTCATCGAAATCGCTATCCTTAAAAATAATCGCAGAAGCACATTGGCAACGTACATTAATCTTCGACCACGGCACACATCGCTTCTTTAAATGCTCAATCGATACCACCTCCATCTGTACATAAATCGACCAATACTTTGTCTTAGCGATATGTAATAATTGGTACACTTTATCGAACATCGGAACCTTTTCATAGGACCCATCTTTGTTCTTTTTTAAAATAATACCACTCAAAAATGGCATGGCATGACGCTCTAATTCCGGAATCCCTTCCCCGTAAAATACTACGCCTTCTACGTCAATTAACATCTCGCGCTTCAAGTGCCCTTCGCTAATCAATAGGCGTAAAACAGGAATGCGTTCTTCTATAATAATTTTTAAAGTTGCAGGGAATTTGCGTTGAACAATAACTTTTTTTACCTGGAAACAAGTTTCGATTTTTCCTTTTATGGCGAAAATGTCGATATCCATCATATCAATATCCCTCCTAATATCCGATAAAAATGGCTTCACCCACTGAGGCGTTAAAAACCCATTCGATTTGAACTCCACGTGATCCAATGGTTGCTTGTAAATATTTCTCCACCAAATTTTTAAAGGACCCTTTATCCGAATCCATAAAATTTTTCCACCATATAATACTCCCCATAATAATAAGAAGTAAGTGAAAATTTTAAAAAAATATTTTCTAAAATGCGTACCGTCGGCCTTCGAATCCTGTTTTTTTTGACCTTGGAGCGTGATCTGTTTTACACGGGGATCTGACTTTTTACGGAAAAACCACATTAACTAGCCGCATTATGTGCTAAAATATTTTATTTTTCAAGCACTTTTTGGCGACCGATAAGGGGGAGAAATGTGATAATCATTTTCCATGGCTGACTCGAGTATCTTTAAACAAAGATCCCTAAAAGAAATGCCTACCGCGGCAGCCGCTTTCGGAACTAAACTGGTCGCCGTCATCCCCGGTATGGTATTAATTTCTAAAAAATAGAACTCGCCCCGATCGTTTAAAATGAAATCTAAACGCCCAAATCCTCGACAACCACAGCGCTTGAAAATTTTTTCTGAAATGTTTTGAATATATTGGGTTTCCGAAATCGGTGCCGGAACAAGATACTCCGTCATCCCCGATGTATACTTGTGTTGGTAATCGTAAAATCCATCCTTCGCCCGCATTTCGATAACTGGTAATGCTTTTTCTCCTAAAATACTCACCGTCAATTCACGTCCCTCGATACATGCCTCAATAAGCCAAACTCCAATTGCTACTTTATGTTCACCGTTCCCGATAGAACAAAACCCTTTTTCGAGCATTTCCAAACAACGTATAAAATCGTCTTCCCCATATACCTTTGCTACACCGATACTACTGCCCCGATCATTCGGTTTGATGACAAATGGGCCACCCATCTTATCCCAAAGTTCCGTAAAATTTTGTCCTTCATAGAGCAAGGATTGCGCGGTCAATGCTCCTACATCTTTGGCGATCTCCTTTGCCCGCGCTTTATCCATACACAAACGACTTGCCGTTCCATTACTTCCACAATAGGTAAAATGTTTCGCTTCCAATAATGCTTGGAGTTGACCATCTTCCCCGAATTCCCCATGGATCATCGGAAAGACCACAAAGCGCTCCGGATCTAAATCCTTCGGTAATTGATCCTGGGATAGTTCGAAAAGTTCCGCATCGATATGGGATTTTATGGCCTCAAATACCGCACGACCACTGCACAACGATACCTCCCGCTCCGACGAACTTCCACCTCCACACAAAATAGCGACCCTCTTTATTTTAAAATTCATTTCAATTCAGAATGAGTATCAGAATCTAAAATTTTAAAGTTTTCAATATGAAAAACAGGATCGACACGGAAAATTAATTTTATTTTATAGGTGGCTTCAATTTCCAGTAAGCGCTTTTCGTAGGCATTCCGCAAATAGTCTAGCACCATGGGGTGGAGATAGACACGTATACTCGATACCGCTCCACCATATTTTTTCATCAAATTGATCAATTTTCGATGAATCTCGATGCTGACCGTACGCGGCGATTTTACAAAACTACGCCCGTTACAATAATGGCAAGTCGCCCGCATATCACGCGACGTACTCTGCGAATGCCGTTGCCGAGAAATCTGCATCAACCCAAATGCCGAAATCGGTAAAATCTGTGTCCGCTCCGCATCATTCTTCAGCAAGTTACACATCAAATCATATAACCTCCGCCGATCTCGGATATTCTTCATGTCGATAAAATCGATAATGATGAGCCCCCCTAAATTTCGTAGCTTAATCTGACGGGCGATCTCCTGCGCCGCTTCCATATTTACCTGATAAATAAAATTCTTATCCGTATCGCGCTCCCGATTGCGATGGCTCCCCGTATTGACGTCGATCGCCGTCAACGCCTCCACCTCATCGATCACAATCTCACCACCGGAAGGTAGAGCCACGTGGCGCATAAATGTTTGCTCAATTTGCCGATCGACGTTAAAGCGCTCAAAAACCGGAATTGATTCGGAAAAATACTGAATTTTTGACTTGGAACGCTTGGAAACTTTTCCCACTAAATCAAGCATACGTTCGTAGGTACCTAAATCATCGACAATCGCCCGGTCAATCTCCTCCGTTAAAAAATCACGAGCCGATAATTCAATCAAATCTGGCTCCTGATATAATAGGGCAATTTTCTTCTTATTCTTCTCCTGTGCTTCTAAAATTGATTGCCACTTTTGTAGCAACATATGTAGATCGCGGACAAAGTAGCGCAACTTCTTACCCTCACCGGCAGTCCGAACAATAATACCCGCACCTTCGGGGATCGTCAATGTTTGCAAAATTTTCTTGAGACGCTGACGCTCTTTTGGGTTTTCAATTTTCTTTGAAACCCCACACTCCCCCCCATAGGGCATTAGTACTATAAATCGTCCCGCTAAGGCAATATTAGTCGTTATACGCGGGCCTTTGGATCCAATCTGATCCTTAATAATCTGTACCATAATCTCCGAGCCAACCGGATAAATATCGGGGATCTTATTGGCAGTCAATGGACGTGGCTTCGTCGAATGATTCTTCCGTACTACTTCTATACTCGAATCCGTTGCCGCCGGTAATGCATCCCAATAGTGTAAAAATGCATTTTTTTCCATCCCAACGTCTACAAATGCAGCCTTTAATCCCGAATCTAAATTTTGGATCTTCCCGTTAAAGACCGCGCCTACCCAATTCGTTTTATCATTGTATTCTACCGAAAATTCTTTTAAGATCCCATCCTCTAGTAACGCCACCCGACGTTCTAGGGGATTAGCATTGATTACGATCTCCCGAAATGTTTTGGAGCCTACAATAATTTTTTTAAAAATACGTTGGAGTAGTGGTTGATCTTTTTCACGTTCTTTTGAAAATTGTTTAAGTTCGGATTCGTTGGGAATATCCCGATAATCTTCGATGGGTACCCTTTTTAAGGCATCCACAATTTCTTGATCTTCTTTTTCTAAATAACTCATCTTAATATTCACTCCTAAATCGATATATGCTTTGAATAATGCCTTGGAGTATGCAGCATAATACCATAAATGACCCTCCATAACTAATAAAGGGCAGAGGGATACCGGTAATGGGCATGATACCGAGTGTCATACCGATATTGATACAGACATGGATCAGTAAGAGGACGCTGATACCGACCGCCAACAGTAAGCCAAAGCGATCGCGGGCGATCCATGCCACCCGCAAGCTATTGGCAATTAAAATGGCGTACAAAAGTAACACGCACATCCCTCCTACTAAACCATATTCCTCTGCGATTATCGAAAAAATAAAATCATTCGTCGCCACAGATTGCGGTAGATATCCCAATTTGGCTTGGGTCCCCTTTCCTTGCCCTTTCCCAGTCAGTCCTCCTGATCCGACTGCGATCAGCGATTGCCTCAAATTCCAGCTAATCCCTGTACCTTTTGGGTCGACAATATCCGGCGCTACAAACGAAATAATTCGATTCCTTTGATAGTCCTTTAATGGAAGTAAAGAAATTTTTTCGAATTGTCCAACCGAAGTTTGCGGATTTAGTTGATGTTTATCTAAATATAAATGATAGGTATAGGCATCCCAGGCAACAATCCCCATCAATACTACTAATAAAGATAAAATGGTTACAAAAAATTTCCCCGGTACCTTCGATAGGAATAATAAAACAAATGCTATGGGCAAAAATGGCAATGAAGAGCCTAAATCCGGCTGCAACATGATGAGCAAAGCCGGTATGGCAAAGATCGCTAATAGGCGAATAATCGCTGCTAAAGAGTCTCTTATATTCCCTATCTTCGACCGCGCTAGAATTCCAGCACCCATAATAAGTGTCGTCAATTTAGCGACCTCCGAAGGTTGTACTACGACCCCTCCAAATTTTAACCAGCGTACCGCCCCAAAGCGTCGCAACCCAATCGGCGTAAATACGAGTAATAGTAATGCAATGGAAAGGAAATAAATCCAATGCCCATGCTTCAATAAGATTTTATAATCCGTACAAGCGGCGGTGAGGTAAAGTGAGGTACCGAGGATTGCCCACTGCATTTGTGATTTCCATTGCTGTCCTATGTGGTAACTTTGCGCAGAATAGATCGACATAATCCCTACCATCGTCAATAAAATGATGCAAATTGGCGAAATTATATCGAACCCCATACTTTCCTTTTTATAGAAAACATTTTTTAGCCAAGCAATAATATTACGTTTAATGCCAAAAACAACTCGTATCTTTTCGTGGTTTAGCATATCACCGCTAGCAAGAATGATCTAGGGCATATCGATTAGGCAAACTACAGAGGATATCAGGCGCGACAAATTGCTTCCAAATCGCCACGCACCGAACGTTCCCAGACTTGATCACCGAGCGTTATCCGTATTCCTGCAATCAGCTCCGGTACGATGACCGTCATTAATTGTAATTTTTGGTTCGTCAAATGTTCCATTTGAGCGTGAATTTTTGACACATCGCAATCGCTAACATACTCTATTTGTACCATGCGATTTATCTGCTCCATCTCCAAAAAATACTGATACTGCTTCAACAGTAAGCTACGCATCGCCTCCTGAAACTCCTGAATGACCTCAATAACTGCCCGAACGTATTCCCGATCGATGACTCCAGTTGCCCCATCGAAAGACTTTTGCGCAAACTGTTTCGCCAAGGCGTTGATCTTTTTTTTTGACCGCATATCAAAATTTGATCTCCATTCCCTCGAGATATCGCTTACGCTCTTCCGCAGACATCTCTTTTTCTAACACTTTGGAGATGACATCGACGGCCAATGCTTTCATTTCTCCTTTCAGATCGCGCAACATCTTCGTTTTTTCTTCGGCGATATTACGCTTAGCAGCATCGACCATTCCCTGAGTAAGCCGCTCTACTTCCGCTTTCTGCTTACTCGAATAGATCTTCGCTTGCTGTTTTGCATCTTCGAGGATTTGATGAGCTCCTTCCTTCGCCTGGGTGAGACGTCCGCGTACCACCGTATCCGAACGCTCTAATTGTAAGCGCATCTCTTCCGCATAGCGCAATCCGTTTTCGATTTTAGACTTTCGTTCTTCCATCGTTTTCAAGATTGGCTTAAATGCAAAGAAATATAGAATAGCAACGACACCTAAGAAATTAAGCGATTGAATTAGAAGGAGTTGCCAATGCACTCCAAATGACTCTAATAGGCCTACGGGTGCACCTTCGATGTTACCTAAAACGACTGTGATTTCCTCAAACATTGCCGCATTTTATTTAGCAAGGAACAACGCGTAAAAGGCAACTGCTTCTGCAAGTGCCATACCGATAATGGATTGGACCATAATTTTATTGGCAGCACCCGGATTGCGCGCAACCCCCTCGACCGCCTTCGCCCCAATACTCGCTACACTAAATGCTGCGGCAAAACATCCTAATGCCCCAACTAACCCTGTATTTGTAATTTCTGCTAACATAACTTACTTTCTATTAAAAATTATTCAAACGTCAAGCCTAGGTAAGTGTTTTTTCCTCCTCATGGTTACAAATCAAACCCATGTACACCGCTACGAGTAGCGTGAATACAAACGCTTGCACAATACCTACTAAAAATTCTAAAAAATAAAATGGCAATGGTAAAAAATACCCCAGCTTACCGATCACCCAACTCAGAAATAGGGCTAATTCGGGCGAAAATGAAGCAACCATCGAATAAATACCGGTAGTAGCAAGACCGCCGGAAGCTAAAAATTCACTCATCTCGTACATATTATGGAGTAAATTTTCTCCTCCAAACACGTTGCCATAGAGACGGAAGGAGAGGGAAACAACACGAAATAAAATCGATAGGCATTCGATAAGTCCAACTCCAAAGAAAACGAAAAATAATAGCAAATAAATAAATTTAGGGATTTCATTTCTATCTGATTTATTGCCAAAAATATGCTCATATAAACCATGTACGCCGACAAACTTTAAACAAAAATATATCCAAGCTAAACTTGCGATGAGCGCTAGGGCTAATGTCGCATTAAGATCAGAATTCATCGGACGTAAGATGCCTACTATATGCCCTTCGTGCTTAAATCCAATCGAACTAACCCCAGGAAATAATCCACTCAAATTTTGAATCACAATAAAGATAAAATAACCTAATAATAACGGTAATGCTTTCTCAAAGAGATGTTTCCCGACAATTGGTTCTAAAATACCTCCGATACTATCGATTAAATGCTCAATACAAGCCTGACCAGTATGGGGAATAATTTTAACACCTTTCCGAGTTATGAAGCGAACAACGGCAACAATTAGAAAGGAGATAAATAATCCGGTTAACAAAGAATTCGTCAAGTAACTGAAAAATCCCGATTCCTTTAGGAGCGATTCCGCTTTTGCCGAAATGTTACCTGCTCCCAATGCATAGGAACTCCCTAGCAAGTAAAGGATAAATGAATTTAACTTTTTTATTTGTGTCATTTAGAAAGCGTATATAATATATATGTTTTTCCCAAATATGTCAAAGCAAAATGAAATATTTTTTGAATTCGTTGTATTTTATACTGTTTTCATAATATTAATTAAGAGTTTATGGTATTTCTATTTTGTTTTGAAGAAAAAAATAAAAAAATATATATCTTTATTTACTTTTTCATTTTTTTCGATAGAAGTAGTTGCAAGTGATGATGGGAATTTATAAAAGTTTTAGGAAAAGGCGATCCGGAAGTGTTATGTTAGTAGCGCTTATGGTCACAGCCTTTTGTACCGTCATTTTGACGTTATTCCTGCGCAACGCATTGGAAGACCTCAAATATCGACAACAAATGCAATTCCCAGCTTGCTTAAAAATTGAAGCCTATTCCGCCTTAGAATTAGCCCTATCTTTTTTAAGTGAATATAAACAAAGTACCAGTGCGGAAAAAGTGAATGAAAATGAATCCGTCGGTAAAGAAAAAGATAAATTAATTTTCGATGGCGATATTTTAGGTGGTACACCAGACAGCATACTTATTGCAAATTATATTACTAAAAAAGTCAGTGCAAAATTGGCGAAAGCTTCTCTCTCTGAGAACTTCTCTCCCGTTACGCCTTTACCTATCCCTAATCAATTGAAACACGGAGAGTTTACTATCCAATACGAATTCGAAGACCTCAGTGCTAAAATCCCTTTCTGTAAGCAATTTTTTGATACGGCGGGATCAAGTTTTCGTTCTGCGATTATGGATATGATACCTTCTTCTTCGCTCGGGTTTAGTGAAAAGAGTAGTGTGGAAAAATTTATCGACAATAGAAATACATTCGCCCAATGGTCCAGCGTCGAACAAGTTGCTCGCGGCGAAAATTTCACCAGTAGTTCATCGGAATTAAACATCGAACCTTTAAAGGAATGGTTTAGTATTGAGCCTTATATTATAAAGGCTTCCGATGATAAAAAATTTAAATTGAATCTCCTAATGGCTAAACAAGAAATTTTAAACGCTGTTTCGAGGTCACAGGGCAGTTTAGCTATACCGTCGAGCAAAACGATCGCCGCTTATAAGGATTTGATTTCAAAGACTAAGGCACTGGACGCCTATTGTTCGACGGAAATACAATTTTTCGCACTTAGGGTACGAGTTATCATCGAAAATGGTAATGCTTATACGATTCGCTGTGTTTGCAGTTGTATGACGACATCGTCGAGCAATGCAAAGACGTCGGGTAGTATAAAGACGCCGAGTGGTGAAAACAAACAACAACAACAAACACAAGAACAGCAAAAGCGGTTACCTTTTGATGTTATAAAAATGGAAGAATTTTAATTATGGGATCTTTATCTGAAAAATTTTCGAACTGGAAAGAAGAACGCCAACTGGCTCAATCCGAACATGTTTGCATCGTTCCTTCGGATCTTTGCTTTATGAGTACTTGCCCGTTGCCAGAAGGAAAAATTAGTTTCTCGGTTGCGGAAAATATCGCCCTTCTTTCCCTAGAGTCGTCTAGTCCATTTCCGCCTAGCGATATCTTTTGGGGCTACTTTATCGATATCAATACATCGACAATCCACATCTTTTCCGCCCTAAAGAATCGTCTTAAATCAATTGATTCGGAAGTCGAGTTTTCCGCCTATGTGCTACCCGACTTCATTCTCCCCATTGTTAGTTCTTCGATTGGAAAAGCGGTCCTCAAGTATCAAAGTCGTATGATGATCTTTGAAAAAACAGCGGCCAGTGGCATCACCTTTACTCCGATTACGACGCTGAGTGAAGAAGCAATTGTACTGCCGATCTTTGAGCTCCTAGAAGTGACACCGATTCTCGAATTTGGTTTCACGCTTCGATTCAGCCATAAAGATAATGCTTCGAGCGAAGCTATTGAAGAGGTACTTGATTTCCCATTCTCGAATCCGGTAATCACTGCCGCTAATATGCAGAATCGAGAATTGAAAAAATTTCAAAAGAAAAATAAAGTCGCAACTAATACTGCGCTTTATACGACAATAGTAGCAATTATTACGATTTTGATTGGGTTATGTGGATTTTTCCAATTGCGGTATCTTATGAAGCACGAAAGTGGTTTTTCTCAAAAGCTTTCCCTAAAGGATGAGCAGGTGAAACAGATTCAACAAAAGGACGACCGTGCCCACGAACTTGATCTCTTCTCGAATAAAAAGCATGCCTATTTCCGTGGGCTCAATAGAATTAATGAGTTACGTCCCGAGTCGATACTATTCAAATCAATTTATGCTTCCGAGGGGGAGAATTTTGAAATTAAATGTTCAGCGAAGGGACTCGACGAGGTCGAGAAATTCCAAAAAAATCTCAAAGAGTCTTCATTGTTCAAGGTTGTTAGGATCGAAAACAAAAGCGTTCAGGACAATCAAACCATTAACTTCTCACTTTTTTTAACCTTTGAAAATTTATGAAAAAGATTTCGAAATTAAAGTCGTTTTTTTTCCTGTTGCGTAAGAATGAATTTATAACGATTACCGGCATATTTAGTACGTTTGCCCTAGGGATTACCTGGCTCAACGCCAATGCCTGGAAAGCGTATCATATCGCCCAAGAAAAAAATAGTAAAAAGCAAGCCGAACAAAATTCATGGCTATCGCGAGAAGGCGAAATTAATGAACGTTTCCGTTCCATTATCGACGAAATATTACGACGGGATAAGATTGATCAGCCTAAATTAATGACGCTCGTTAGCGACGCCGCTAAACGTTTATCGCTGAAATATAATATCGGTATGCCGGAAGAACAAAGCGCCAAATTCTTCTCATTTAACAAAATTTCGGTCGACTTAAATGACGTTCATTTTTCCGATGTATTGAAATTTGATAATATTGTAGAGATTCCCGATTCGAATCTTTGTATCGACGATATGGAATTAGTTATGCATGATAAAGCATTATCGGCGAAGATTAGAATCTCGGCGCTCGACATTAAAGCGGATAGGGATGTGGATAAAATTGTAGCGAAAATTTTGGATACACACCATTTAGATGAGAAATTAATTATATGGAACGATCGAAGCAATTTATTAGAATAGTAAAATTTATTTATATGATAGGAGGGTTATGAAAAAGGGAAAATATTTAATGTTAGGGTTATTTCCGTTAGCGGTATCTGCAGATATGCTAGATAATTCGGTGCAACGAAGTAACAATCCTTCGAGTCGAACGGGAGTCGATAGTAGAAGTACAGCAGGTGGTGCTCCCGTCGAAAGAAATAGTCAAGACATTGTAGATCAATTAGTCTTGGCTGGTGCCGATCCTAAGGAAGTAATTGGTATTTTAGAGAAATTGACGGGGCGTACGGCGTTGTTGGAGCAAAAGTTACCGACAACAAAGATCTCCATCGAGATTCAAGAGCCGATCTCTCGCCAAGAAGCGATTTCTGCCATCGAGAGCGTCCTTAGTTTGAACGGAATTGTGATTGTCGATATGGGTGAAAAATTTATGAAAGCAGTCACCTCAAAATCGGCCATCACTCAATCTCCCGATATTGTCGACGAATCACTTCTGGCTTATGAGCCGAATCAAAAAGTACTTTCGAAGTTCTTCAAGCTCCGTTACTTAGATGCTGCGGAATTTCAGAAGTTAGTGAAGCCGCTCTTAACGCCTTCCTCTTCGACTTCGGTTCTCTTTCCATCTTCCAATGCGCTGTTTATTACCGATACGATGGCTAATTTACAGAGCATAGAGAATTTGGCTAAGCGTACGGATATGCCGATTGCGATGATAGAGGCGGTCAATTTCATTCCGCTCAATAACGTCAAAGCATCTGCCGTGGTAAAGAAGTTTGATCAATTGAAGCGCGGTGCGCTCAAGAAATATCTTACGACGACGACCATCGATTGCGACGACGCGAGTAATCAGTTGATCATCATTACTCCCCAAGAGAATTTTGCCACCATTGCCAATATTGCGAAGCAGTTAGACAACAAATGCGAACTACTATTGCGATCGGAGACATTACGTATCAAGCATGGAGATGCGAAGAAGATTTCCGATATTGTTTCCGGTATTATTAAGGAGCAACGGAGTCGGATCGAAAAGGAGAACAAGATGGCATTTGAGCGTCAGCAGGCACAAATGACGGCCCAAGGTAGTTTAGCGAATGCTTTAGCGCAAGCGGCAAGCGGTTCGCGTAGCAACCAGCAAATTAGCAATACCTATAGTGATTTTATTACTTCACAACAGGTCCCTGGCTCCCTAGAGGAAGAGCAATCGGCACACTTTTCGGCGAATTTAACACTCGCTGCCGACGAAAGAAGTAATTCGATTATTATCTATGGTACGGCATCCGATTTAGTTCAAGTACGGACATTGATCGCCAACTTAGATATCCTTTTAGATCAGGTACGCATTGAAGTTATTGTCGCACAGGTTACGCTCATTGATGGCCAACAAAGTGGTTTAGAAACGCTTACGTTAGGGCATAATCTCGATGATCCGGGAATTAAATCAAAAACAACAGGAAGAAGTCATGATATTAATTTCTCAAGTACATTTGGTACGGAAGGTGGATCAGGGGGAGTATCAAAATTCAAAGGCACTCTCAAAAATTTTGCCTTAGAAAACGTTTTCAATAAGGCCAAAACGAATTCAAATATTAAGATTCTTTCCACGCCTACTTTAGTGACGACGCATAACCGAAAAGCGCAATTTAAAATCGGAGAAGATCGGCCTTTTGTCGATTCTAGCACCAAAAGCGATGACTCTAATTCAAAGGAAAGAATACAGCTTTCTTACAAACATGTTGGGTTAGAGCTGACAGTAACACCTCTCATTGGTAGTAATGGTATCATTCAAATGGAACTTGAACAAAAAGTGTCCAAACATTCCGCGGATGTCGACATTTCGGGGATGAAAGCACCAATGATTTCCGATAAACAAATTAATTCTTTTGTCAGTGTTGCCAATGAAGACGTTATCGTCTTAGCCGGATTTAAAGAAAGAATCGATACCAAAGGTGGTGGAAAAATGTTCATACTGGGCGATATACCGATCCTTGGCGATGCGTTATTTACATCAAAAGCCCGCAAAGAAGAAATTGTAGAATTGATTATCTTTATCAAGCCAACCATTATTCTCCATCCACAGGATGAGGCGGCATATCTTGATAAGCGACTGGAAATAACGAACTTTAAAGAAGACATCTCGCAATATAAAGCGACCGGTGACTTCCCGAAAGGCGAGCCATTCCCGAGGGATACTATTTTGGGACTGAATGGCCAAGAGATGAGTCGACAGGCAAAGCTAAGGAAACAAAAGGAACAACAGCGAAAAGAAGAGCTTGCTCGTGCCAAAGCAAATGCCAAAGCAAATGATATTCGTCCGGAGCACCATAAACGTCAGAAAAATGTAGCATCGACGGATTCTGTATCGGTTACCACATCGGATGAGTCACCTCAAACGGAAACCTCTGCTCGTTCGCGGCGTCGTAGGCATCAGCAGCAGAAAAATGCAGCATCGACGGATTCTGTATCGGCTACTACATCGGATGCGTCAGCTCAAGCAGAAACCTCTGCTCGTTCGAGGCGTCGTAGGCGCCAGCAACAGAAAAATGCAGCATCGATAGATTCCGCATCGAAGACTACATCGAGTACGTTAGCTCAAGCGGAAACTTCTGCTCATTCGAGGCGTCGTAGGCGCAAGAAAAATAACACAGATGTTAGGTCAGATATTATTTCGCAATCGCTGGCTACGGCTAGTTCGAAAAAATCGGCAAAACATGCTCGGAGAAGGCGTTAAATAAATATAAATGAAAGAGGTCACCATGAAAAATAGTATACAAAAAATTTTCTTCGGTGTGGTTTTATTGAGTAATTGCCATACATATGGATCGACAGACTCGACGGGCGAATTTAAGTCATTGCACGAAAGATCGCCCTTTGGAGATACGCCGAAACCCGAACCAAAACCACAACCAAAACCAGTCGCTTCGATCGCCGTTGCCCCTCCTCCTCCTCCTGCTCCTAAAAAACCAGAGATGAAGCTCGGTCTAACAGGTCACTTGAGGATGGGTGGGAAAGATTATTTCTCGATCTACGACAAAACAACAAAAGATGAAATCCATACGGTTCTCATCTCCGGTAAGCCGTCGCCGTTAGGATATATTCCCAATAAATTTGACGCCAATAAAAAGGCTCTGGATATTAAGGTAAATGGCCACGATTACTCTTGTGTTCTGGGAACAGAAGATAAAAAGGCAACTGGTAGCGGTACCTCGAGTACTGCCGCTAGTTCAAAGCAAACATACGGTGGTGGTTCGTCCTATCAAGGTGGCGGTGGTGGTGGTGGATCTGCCTACAACTGGGATGACTGGGACGATTGGGATGACTGGGACGACGATTGGGATGATTGGGACGACTGGGATGATAATTGGGATGATTGGTGGTAAAATTTAAAATTAGGGCAATATGGAAAATTTAGAGAAAGTACTTGCGACTGTTGATCCGAGTCTGCCGGCAGAAATTGCTGGGAGTAATATTGATAAAAAAATTGATATCCTCGCCGAAAAATTAGCGAGAACGCCAGCGGATACCTATGAGTGGCTGTCGAGTATGTTGGGCATGCCTTTTCATGCGAAATTTACGGTGTCAAAGGATATCACAACTATCCTTCCCGAGAAATTGTTACTCGAATATGTCTGCTTGCCGATCGATTTAGGGGAAGGTCGGCAAGGGCTAATATTTGCATGGCCTCCCGATACCACGATGAGAAAATGGATCCGTGCCGCCTCCAATATCAATTTTGAATATTGTTTAGGCCCCGCCCAAGACATCCGTAAATTTATTACGGATCGTTTTGGAGTAGGTGCGGGTAGTTTTATTGACGGTGGAAACGCGAACGAAGGGCTAATGACGAAAGCGGAAGTAGTTCAGGAGGACGAGGATGCGGTTGTCATTAAATTCGTCAATGAACTGATTAAGCAAGCGCTTCAAGATCGCGCGACTGATATTCACTTCGAACCACAAAAAAATTCACTACAAATTCGTTACCGTATTGATGGTTCGTTAGTTCCTGTCAGTTTACCGCCTAATCTCGTTTTATACCAAGCGGCGATTATTTCGCGCTTGGAAATTATGGCGAAATTAAATATTTCTGAGAAGCGTCGTCCGCAAGATGGTCGTATAGCATTTCGCTCCGGGGATACGGCGATCGACATTCGTGTCTCTACTTTACCCATTGCTTATGGGGAGAGTATCAGTTTACGTCTTTTAAATCTCACTGAAGCACCGGTCGAAATAGAGGGCATGGGATTAGGTCAGAAACAACTTGATCAGATCGTCAATTCGATTACGCGTCCCCATGGGATAGTACTGGTTACGGGACCGACGGGTTCCGGTAAATCGACGATGTTAAATGCCTGT
>JAITNS010000027.1 GCA_031290315.1 Puniceicoccales bacterium | reverse complement strand
AGGAGTCTAAGCTTTCTTTATCATTTTCTACTTCCGAAAACTTCGCTCCTTCTTTATTTGTTGGAAGATTATTTTGCTTTACTTCGGTACGTGATGTTTCGATTTCCTTTTTATTTTCTTCTTCCTGCGGTTGTTTATACTCAGATTTCCTTTCAATAAGATTTATTTCTTCTTCATTTTCGGGCACATTTTTTTGATGTTCTACGAGTACTACTTTTTCCGGTTCTTTTTCGGTCTTATTTTCTGTTAATATATTTTCAGGACTCTTTGTAATAGGCAAATTTTCGATTTTTTTCTCATTTTTTACTATATTTACTACCGTTTCTGGATTTTCTAGATATGCTACTATTTCCGGAATTTTACGATCCTCTGTTTTTAATTCGGAATAATTTTCTAAACTATTTTTTACATCTAGAGTAGAATCCGATATACTTTCCCTGACATTAGAAGATTCGAAATCCGATATAGATTTTTTTTCATATGTAATGGGAGATTCCACTCTTGAATCTATAGTAATTTTGGCAACTTCTTCCTTTAATTTAGATTCCGTTTTTAATTCGGAATAATTTGCTAAACTATCTTTTACATCTAGAGCAGAATCCGATATGGATTTTTTTTCATATGTAATGGGAGATTCCACTCTTGAATCTATAGTAATTTTGGTAACTTCTTCCTTTGATTTAGATTCCGTTTTTAACTTGGAATAATTTTTCAAGCTATCTCCCATATTATTTGGCATATCCCCTTTCATATGCAAAGATCCGAAAATCGATAGCAACCCTTCCTCATCGATATCTACTTCTTTTGCATCTGAGTCCATATGCTCATTGTTGTCAAGCGCCCGCTTAAAAGCACGTTTCTTATCACTCTCAACGCGTTCTCCAAGTAATAATTGGAAACTCTCTACATCGTAAATATTAGGCTGAGATTTACTCTTTGCATGTAAATCCTTCACCTCCGTTGGTTTATTGATACTTTCATTTGAAGTATCTATATTAACTTTTATATCTTTCATTTTATATCCTTTGTGAAATTTTATCCCCTCTGCCTCTTTACAGGTAAATCTTCTACCTCGCATCAGCTTGCATCTCCTCCTCTTTCTTGACCTGCTCCAGCCAAACATCTTTCATCGACTGAATCGTATCTATGCTGCGCTCCGCTAACCGTAACTCCTCACGGCAATTATCGAGATTCTCTTTCGCCTTATCACACGCTAACATCGCTTCCTCTACTCGCTTCTGATAATCAAAAATACGATCCTGTAGCTCTTTTACAATGAAATGTAAATTATCAATCTCTCGCTTGTTGATGCTCTTCTTTAAAATTTGATCGTAAAGCCGCCTTGTCTCTTTAATAACAAATATCTTATACTCTTCCAATTCTTGCTTCGCTTTGACAAGAGCCTGTTCGGCCTCTTTGAGTAGCTGTTTGGCTTGCTTGAGATTCCTTTCAGCACGATCCTTTCGAATTTTTCGAACCCGTAGTAAATCATCTAACTCGTACTTCTTTGCCATATCCCTCTCTCTCCCACTGTAACTACATACCTACTATCTTCTTTAACATGACTATCGTTTCGTCAAAAGTATTTATTTCTTTTGATCCTTGTTTTAAAAAATTATTACACCCATCGACCCGATCAATCGCTTCATCCGTAGCCGGATCCGATCCCCGTTTGTATTCCCCTATGCGTACTAATAACTCAACTTCACTGTACTTCGCTAAAATACTTCTCAATTTCGCAGCAGCTGCCTTATGCCCATCATCCACAATCGCCGACATACATCGACTAATACTCGCTAAGATATCGATCGCTGGATAGTGATTAGCTGCCCCTAATTTTCGGGACAAAATAATATGGCCGTCGAGAATGGATCGCGTTTCATCGGCAATCGGTTCCGTCATATCGTCACCCTCAACTAATACGGTGTATAGCGCCGTAATCGATCCCTTGGGGGATTGCCCCGCCCGCTCCATTAATTTCGGGAGCGTCGCAAATACCGATGGCGGAAATCCCCTTCGAGCCGGTGGTTCCCCAGCAGCTAACCCGATCTCCCTCTGCGCACGTCCAAAACGCGTCACCGAATCCATCATCAATAATACTTTCCTATTTTTATCCCTAAAATATTCTGCGATCGAGGTCGCCACATAAGCCGCTTTGAGACGTTCCATAGCAGAGCGCTCCGATGTCGCAATGACAAGTACCGCCCGTTTCATTCCCTCTAAACCTAAATCTTTTTCGACAAATTCACGTACCTCACGACCACGTTCCCCAATTAATGCTAATATACTAATTTCTGCTTCCGTATTGCGAATGATTTGGGCTAAGAGTGTACTTTTACCGCCACCGGCTGCCGCAAATATGCCGAGACGTTGACCTTCACCACAAGTTAGTAAGCCATCTAATGCACGTACGCCCAAGGATAATGGGATCGCAATGGGGGCACGGGACATCGGTGCTGGAGGGTCGTTATAGACAGGGTAAAATGTTTCCGGGACAAATTCTCCTTTACTTTGAATGGATTCTGCCGTTACGCGACCAAGCCCATCGACGACACGTCCCAATAGGTCCTCGCCGACTCCTACGGTATGCACATCTCCCGTCGGTATTACCTCTGTCGCAGAAGAAATGCCCATTAATTCACCGAGTGGCGTTAGGATAGCCGCTTGTTTTTCAAATCCGACAACTTCCGTCCATACCTCGCTATCCTCCCAAGGGGTGCGCAAAATACATAGTTCGCCAATCTTAACATTAGGGACCATCGCCTTAACAATTGTGCCGACAACTTGTAATACTTTACCTTTCGTTTTGACGGTTTTAGTTTCTTCTAGGAGCTGGTCGAGCGTAGCCGTTACCTGGGAAAATGGATTTCCATTGATTATATTCTTTTTAGCGGTTTCGTTATGCATCTCAATACCCTACCTTCCCTTTACTCTTGTTGTATTTCATTACTTTCCTCCGGAATAGGAGCAGTTGGACTTTCTTCGATGACCATATTATTTTCCTGATCGTTTGTTTCTGTTACTTCCGTATTTTCGGGAGCATCATCACTTTGATTAGTAATTTTTTTAAAAGCATTTGTGATTGCTTCGAGTTGGATATCTAGACTGGCATCGATGACGCCGACATCGGTTTCAAGGATACAAGTGCCTGGGTTTAGGCGGGAATCGGCGATAACTTCCAAATAATCTACGACACCATCGGATAAAATTTCTTGCAAATGATCGCGTACTGCTTGGGAATCTTGTGGCGAAACTTTCAGGACAGCATCCTGTTGATTTTTTACCATCTTTAATGCTTGGCGTACGATACTGACGATCAATTCTTTTTTATCGAAATCGCCAATCACCCGTTGGAGCACTTTAAGGACTAACCCCACTACACTACTCTCCAAATAGCAGATATTTTCCTTATTTTTCACAGTTAGTTCCGCTAACTTTTGAGATAATTCTGCTTTACCGGTTGCGTAACCATCATCATAGCCACGTTTCGCCTCACCCTCATAATACTTTTTAGCTTCTTCAAATATTTGGGTACGTTTATGGAGGGCTTCGTCTAAAATCGCTTTACTTTTAGCATTTGCTTCGTCGATAATTTGTGCCGCATTTTGGTTAGCGCTGTCGATTACTTCATTCGCTTTGCTATTTGCGTCAGCGATAAAATAAGCGATTTGGGAATTGGTATCATTGACAAGCTTTTCGCATAGTTGACTTGCGTGCTGAATCAAATGATCGTTTTCGCTATAGGCATGTTGGATAGCCTTTTGAGCTTCCAAATAGGCACAATAATCTGCTTGTTTGAGAATTTTTTTCTCAGGCAGCAATTGAAATTTTTCTCTACTAATATATAACATAATTAAGCCTTTATCATAGTGACGGCGATATTATCGGATTCGTTGAGCACCCGCTTAACGACTTTCCGTATAAAATCGAAATAGTACTGTGGATTTTCTACCTTGCGGGTAAAATTCCACCCGAAATTTTTAGGAAACTTTAACGCAAAACGCTGCGTTAATTCCCGAGGTATTCCTGCTAAACTCATCTCAATAATTGCTTTCCCGGTATTATAGACGCGTTCAACGAAATTTTCACCCTCCAATTGAAAACGTTCCGCAACTTCTGTTCGCAATATCAATGACGCACTACGTATCGAAAATAAGTAAGCATCATTTCCGATGGCGTGTTTTAATTTCAATAATTCACGCCCTAGAATAATTTTACGAATTTGTTCTGCGAAACAAATCCCGCCGATATGTCCAATGATGCGTTGAATTTCTTCTGGGGAAAATAAGCACAACCAATAGCGTTGTTCCGAAAAGTTGTAGCAACCTAAGTTATCCATATTCAGCCAACGGCGAATGTATGCTAAAATTTCCCCGCAATATTTTGGCGATTGGGTAAACGTCCGAAGCAATTGCTTAGAAAACATCTCCGGGAAAAAATCGGCGTGCATATACTTCACCATCCCATTATTAAAGTCGTAGATCGCCGCAAATAGATGCATATTATTGCGCAACAGATCTGAAATATATGTCGTTGTTTCCATATTAATTAAGCGTTAATCTATGTTTGAACCCATTCATCCCGTGACTCCTACTAACTATTTTTTGCTTCTGCCCTATTGCTATCTAAGGATTCTGCTCTTTCTGCACCATTGTCTGGAGGCATATCGGATGCTTCCGCTAAATTCTCGATCTTAATTTCTTTCTTTTTTTCTTTCTTTGTACGCCTTGCCGATATCAACATCCATAGCATTATCATCAATAGGGCGACTATGGTCGCTATTAATACTCCTAATACCATAAAGAATTGCATCTTCGAACCATCTGTCATTTCAATGCCGGCTATCGAAAACATCGTGTCGCTCTTCCCTAATGCTTTAGGTAAAGGTGGTAAAGGTAGAGGGAATAAAGCGACTGTTACCTTATCGTACTCCAAACCTTCAATGCTGTTCGTCACTAAATATTTTATATCGCGGACATAATCTTCTACCATGGAATCGGAACGATAGGCGAGAAATACTGCTGCCGACGATGGGATTGTTTTTTCCGCATATGGATCATTTTCGGGAAGTACGATATGTACCCGCGATTTTAATACGCCTGGAACTTTACTCAATGTTAACGCAACACTTTCCGATAGCGCATTCATAAAACGTACTCGTTCTTCTAAGGGCGATGATACGAGACCCGATTTCTTAAAAACATCCCCCAATGTCTGATACTTCGGTAAGGGATATCCTTGCGCATTTAATAAATCGATTGCCATCGAAAAGTGATTACTTGGCACCGATAAGGCACAACTTTCCTTTCCAATAGTCTTTGTTGCTGGAATACCATATTGCTTCAATATGGCAATCATTTCATTCACTTCCTGCTCCTCTAAATTATTAAATAAAGTCGTAACACTACAACCCGTTAATAATAAACAGAAGAGCACCCATAATATATTACATCGGCAATGTTGCCTTCTTCCACCATCCATACGATGCTGCATGATACCGAAGTAAATTTTTAGTCAAATACTAAAATAAAAAAAAATATATTTAAATAAAAATTTAAGCAAAGATACTAAATAAATAAGGGCTCCTCGCCCTTATAATCCCCGCCAGGAAACAATGTTTCCTGGACCTTGATTGTAGCCCAATAATTATGTATAATATACATAATTATTGGGCTAATAACCAGATCAAGGAGTCTACGACTCCTTGTGGGGTATGGGGCAAAGCCCCATTACCTATGCCATAAAAGAGATCCAGGGCGAATCACAATGCCCGGTCAGGCTAGTTTAAGTTCAAAGAATAATATTCTTTGAACTATTTCTTGGCCCTAGATTAGATGCCGTTGGCATCTGATCTAGGGCTACCAAGGAGGTTCAGGGGATCCATCCCCTGGCGGGGTATGGGGCGAGGAGCCCCATATATCTACTTTTCTTAATAGAAAGTATAAGAGAAAAATAAGGGCTCCTCGCCCTTATAATCCCCGCCAGGAAACAATGTTTCCTGGACCTTGATTGTAGCCCAATAATTATGTATATTATACATAATTATTGGGCTAATAACCAGGTCAAGGAGTCTACGACTCCTTGTGGGGTATGGGGCAAAGCCCCATTACCTATGCCATAAAAGAGATCCAGGGCGAATCACAATGCCCGACCCGGCTGTTTAAGTTCAAAGAATAATATTCTTTGAACTATTTCTTGGCCCTAGATCAGATGCCGTTGGCATCTAATCTAGGGCTACAAAGGAG
>JAITNS010000018.1 GCA_031290315.1 Puniceicoccales bacterium | reverse complement strand
CCATTTCAACGAAATTAGTTGTGGTGCCGCATATTATTCCGGGCGAATTTGATCAAAATGGATCCCCTAAAATTAAATTACTGATTGAAGTAACGGATGGTACTTTCGATAAAAGTCCTGCTTCTGAGTCTACTACTCCAAAAAAAATTACTAATACTGTTAATACGGAAGCATCGATCTTTGAAGGCCAAGGCCTATTTATCGGAGGCCATTTCCATGAAAATCATAGCATAAGTTCCGCAGGCGTACCTTTCCTAAAAGATATTCCCCTTCTAGGCTTTTTATTTAAAAGAGATACTCGTAACAATGATGTTGTAGAGCGTATTTATATTATTACACCTTCGATTATTCCTATGAATGACTCAAAGAGGACAAAATTAAAGCGCTTCTTTACGGATGGTCAATTAGCTGGAGAGCCTACCTTAAAGCCCGATGAATTTATCCTAACGCACGATTATGAAAGACCTTCTTTCGACAATGCAACTTTTAAACCCAAAAAAGCGACACTAAACTGGGGGAATAGATCTAAGAAAAATGATTTGCAAGACGATTTGGAGGAAGAGGAAGATGATATCGTGCTGGAAAAAATAAAACATAGAAAGCGTCTGAAGGCATGTCGGTGCCGTTAAAGAAAAAATTAAAATCCCTATTGACGTTTGGGATTCGTACATTCATAATAGAAGCATGGAGGAAGTAGGCAAAATGCGGGTTGCGTTAGTAACGGGTGCGGGGCGTGGCCTCGGCGCAGCCATCGCAAAGAAATTAGCACAACAGTCTATTCATGTTATTTGCGTAAGTCGTTCGCAAAATTGTGAGCAAATTGCTAATGAAATTATTACATCTGGCGGACAAGCAGAAGCAATACCTATCGATGTCTCTAACGCAGAAGCTGTTAAATTGGCTTGTGAAAAATTTTTGGAAAAACATGGCGCCATCGATATTTTAGTCAATAATGCCGGTATCACACGCGATGCGTTACTTATGCGTATGAGTGAACAAGATTGGGATGATGTGATCCAAACGAATTTGAATAGCTGCTTTTATTGGACAAAGCATTTACTGCGAGGAATGACGCAAAATCGTTGGGGGCGAATTGTCAATGTCTCATCCATTGTCGGGAAAACAGGAAATTTTGGGCAAGCCAATTATGCCGCTGCTAAAGCAGGAATGATTGGATTTTCAAAATCTGTTGCGAAAGAGGTTGCTTCCCGTGGGATTTGTGTCAATGTAGTAGCGCCTGGATTTATTGAAAGCGATATGACAGCCGTATTATCTGAGAAAGTGGTCGAAGAAGCAAAGAAACTCATTCCTATGAAACGCATGGGTATGCCAGAAGATGTAGCAGAAGCGGTCAGTTTTTTATGCTCTGAGCAAGCGCGTTATATCACAGGTACGGTGTTGACCGTTGATGGCGGGATATCGATGTAAATTGAAAGTGTTCTTATGGAATCTCTTAAGTGCAGTATTTGTGGACAACCGGCAGCGGCTCATATCGAACGAATTGTACAAACAATTAAGCAATCGATCAATTCATGTGAAACATGTGCGCGTAGTTATGGTGTTTTAACGAATAATATGATGCCCTTTTCTGTAGCAAAAAATATTGGAGCCGCTTTGTTCGGCGATATTAGTTCTTCGATTTCCTCCCACGATTACTGTAATAATTGTGGTCATACGGTCGACCTCTTCAAAAAAACAGGCAATTTGGGTTGCCCCCAATGCTATGATTATTTAGAAGAAAAATTATTACCATTAATTGAAAATATGCAGAAAAGTTTAGTTCATATTGGCAAACAACCTAAAGGCGTTGTGATTGATACGCAAAAGGTTTTAACAAAGGAATTGCTTGAAGAAAAATTACAACAGGCAATCGAGAGGGAGCATTTCGAAGAAGCTGCTCAAATTAGAGATAAACTTCGTTCATTGCAAAATGGGAATGATTAAATCACTTCTTTTAGAATATAATAAGCGATTTGAAGAACGTAGCCAAGCAATTGTATTGAGTTCTCGGATCCGTTTAGCTCGTAATTTTACCCAATTCAAATTTCCTTCTAGTTCTAGCGATAATGAACGTATCGAAATCCTTAACTTCGTAAAACATTACATCCAAGAGTTAAAAGATTTTAAAATCTTTATCGATTTATCGGAATTAACGAAATCTGAACAATTAGCACTACAAGAGCGTCGCATTATCAGTAAAGAGTTGCTTGAAAAAAAACCAGGGGCAGGCGTCATTTGCAATGATAAGACATTGGCGTCGATTATGATTAATGAAGAGGATCATTTGAGAATTCAAGTAATTAATAATGGATTACAATTACGCGACACATGGAAAAAAATTAATGATATCGATGACGCGGTCGATGAGGGTTTCTATGCTTTTTCTCCATCCATGGGATATTTAACGGCATGTCCCAGTAATGTTGGGACCGGAATGCGAGCCTCCATTATGTTGCACCTCCCTGGATTGGGCATGACCGAGCAAATTCCTCATCTTATTGAAGCAGTCCAACAAATCGGGATTACAGTACGCGGTGTGGAAGGGGAAGGCTCCAAAGCATTGGGTTATATCTATCAAATTTCCAATCAACAGACACTTGGAATTTGCGAGGCAGATGAGATCCAACGTTTAGAGCATATTATTAGGACGATTATAGATCAGGAAATATTCGCTCGGGAAGGCATTATGAAACATAATCGTGCACAATTTTTAGACAAAATTGGACGTATTTACGGTATTTTAAGTTCTTGTTATATGTTAACGAGTGAAGAGGCATTTGAGATGTTAGCGTGGATGCGTTTAGCGGCCGATTACGGTTTAATTGATAAAAAAAATCGTTCTGGGATCGATCGCTATATGGTTGAATCCCAACCGGGTAACTTAGTAGTTTTATATGATAAGAATTTATCGGCGGAAGAACGTGATTTGATTCGGGCGGAAAATATACGTGCCTTTTTCAAAAAAATTCAAGCTCTCTCCTACGATATAAAAATTTAAAAGACATTGACGTGTGTGTTACCTGAGGACGAAAAATTTTTGGCCATTCTACCTGCTTTAGGGACATATCGTTCCTTAATTTGTCTGCATGGTACTTTGCCGGAACGTGATTTTTTTTCCTACTTCGATTTACCCATTATCGCTACCGATGGAGCTGCCAATTTACTATATCATCACAATATTACAGCCGATATTATTATTGGCGATTGGGATAGTGTGGGGGTACCGATTGACGAAAGAGTAAAAAAAATAATTATTAAAGATCAATCATTTTCCGATTTTCAAAAGGCATTAAAATTTTCACAGGATAATCATCTATCGCCATCGATTATTTTAGGGATTAATGGGGGATATATTGATCATATTTTAAATAATATTAGCATCGTAGCGCAGACGGATTCTATCACTTATACATCTCCTAATCTAGGGATTAGTGTACGAAATTGTTTAACTTTGAAATTACCTAGGGAGACTAAGTTATCCCTATTTGGGATGCCTGCTGGGAAAGTTAGTAGCAAAG
>JAITNS010000097.1 GCA_031290315.1 Puniceicoccales bacterium | reverse complement strand
TTTTAGAACCTTTATGCTAATGGAAGAATGACAAAGAATAATAGATGGAAAAGACGATAAGGGATCTATTTGCGAAATAGTACGTAAAAATTCATGCTTAATGTTATAGAAATAATTTGTAGCAAAACCTGGCATTTCGAATACTCAGTGAAAAGAAATGATATAATGTTGCAAGATCTAAGCAATCCCTATCTTAACTATTTAAACTATGCATCAAATTACATTTAGTGATCAGAGTTTACTGGAGTTTAATAAGATGGACAAGCTGATTCAACTGCAGTTCATTGATAAATTGAGTAACTATTGCGATGAAACCTTAAATAAAGATTTTTCAAATGTTAAAAAATTTCGCCGCGAAAATAAAGATATTTATCGCTGTCGCATCGATGATCTGCGCATATACTTCGAAATACAAGAAAACATCGTATCCTGTACCTATGTTTTACATCAACATACCCTTTCCGATTTTATCTATCGCAATAAATTGCCCGTCTCCGATGAACAAATGTTTGAACAACATAGCTCCTTTTGGAAATATTTGGAGTCGCTGCGAAAGGAATAAAGGCGTCGTCCGTCTTAGTCAACAACAATGGGAAGGTACCGAATGGTTGTGAGACTTTTGTGATGCTATCATTTTAGATTCGTAACGTATGAGATAAATCATGCTCGGAATAATGATCATTGATCCTAAAATTGTATTTAAAGAAAGCCTTTCGTCAAAAAATAGATACCCCAATGTACTCGCTAAAATCAATTCAACATAGCGAAATGGCGCCGTAGCCGAAATATCAATGTAGGCAAAAGATTTTAAAATGCAAAATAACAGTAAATTAGCACCTATCCCCACTGCTATGAGTAGTATAATTTCCTGTATCCCTAGGGAAAATTTTAACGGCATACTATCTCCTTTCATAATAAAATGAGAAACAACCAGTACTAAACCCGCAAATAGCATCGTAAAAAATCCCGTGAAAAATAAACTCCCCAGCATAGTTTCTTTCCTAACCAGTATCTTATTAAGGACATCGAGTGCCGCAAAAAAGATTGCCGATACAAGAAATAGGGAAGCTGCCGTGACCGAAAATGATGCCGTTTGTGGGTTTAAAACAACGGCAACGCCTAAGAATCCAATTATCGTCGCCATAATACGCGGTAGCCCGATTCGTTCCTTTAAGATAAGTGCGGCTAGGATGAGCGTAAACATCGGCGTCGTGAAGTTAATAAGACAGGCAATACTTAGTTGCGATACGTCGAGTCCGTAACACCAAATAAACATGCCAATAAATAATATCAATCCCCTTAAACAATTTGCCATTAAACATTTGCTGCGAAAATTTTCTGGCTGTAATAGCATAAAGGGGAGCAATGTAAGTGTGCTAAAGAAAAAACGCCCAAATATCACCTGCAAAGGACTTAAACTATTTTCTAAAAATTTGGTAATGACGTCGTTTGTTTCGCACACGAATAGGCTCGCAATAAACCAAGTAATTCCCTTAAAATAATACTTTCTTGATTCATTTGCCATATAAAGAGAGGATCAAAAAAAGTCCTAAAAGTCAAGTATTTTTTTGAAAATATTTTTAATGAAACTTTTTTACGATATCATGCTTCATCATTAGCCCAATTGTTTGATCAATCATTTTGCTATTGTTAAAGAATAGTAGCGTTGGAATCGATGACACTTCGTACTGTTCCGTTAAAAATGAACACTCATCGACATTAATTTTGTAAATTGTAATATCTTCATTCTCAGTGGATACTTCATCGAGAATCTTCCCCAAAGAACGACATGGCCCACACCATGACGCCCAGAAATCGATAATAATTTTCCCACTATTTTCACGAATCGTAGACTCAAACCGATCCTCCGAAAGATGCATAATTTTTGCCATAGGCCATTTCTAAAAAATTTCCTTTTAATTCAAGCTATTCTTGGAAATAAAATCATCGCATCCGTTGTAATTTGTACTCCACTTAGACGACGGTTGTCCCATTCCAATTGCTTTCCCCACTCGATCCTATCAATGCGAAAGATAGCGAGAATTTTTTGCGAAGTAGTCGGCAGTATGGGCGCTAGGATGGTTGCAGCTAGGCGAATGGCTTCCGAACAAACGATGAGCGTCCCGTGTAGATGCTCCCGATCTTCGATGTCGTTCGATTTTGCTAATTTCCAAGGCGCTCGATTCTCTAAAAATTTATTGATCGCTCGAATAAAAGTAAAAATGTCTTCCAGGGCACTGTGAAATTGTAACTGATTATAGGCGTCTAACACTTGGAGTCGCGTCCTATTCCATAGATCGATGAGCTCCTGCTCTAAGGTTTCAAATTTTGAGGCGGCTGGAATCGTACCATCGCCGTAACGCTGTAGCATATTAATACAGCGACTAATGAGGTTGCCGAGGTCATTGCCGAGATCGTTATTATAACGTGATATAAAGAGTTCGTGGGAAAAATTACTATCCTGTCCCACATTCATTTCGCGAATAACAAAGTAACGAAAGGCATCCGTACCAAATTGCTTGGCGTAATCGAGGGGATCGACGACGTTTCCGATACTCTTGGACATCTTTTCGCCCGAACAAAGCCACCACCCATGGGCTAATAAGGTTTTAGGCATAGGTAGATCGAGCGCATGAAGCATAATTGGCCAATAAATAGAATGTGCCGGTACGAGAATGTCTTTGCCGATTACATGGTAATCTACGGGCCAATATTTTGAAAAATTATCCGCTCCATAACCGACCGCAGAAATATAATTGATGAGCGCATCGAACCACACATAGGTGACGTATTTCGAATCAAAGGGGAGTTCGATGCCCCAAGAAAGTCGATCCTTTGGCCGCGAAATACAAAGGTCATTGATGTCTTCCTTTAAAAACTCGAGGACCTGCTTGGCGCGAAATTTGGGAAAAATAAAATCTTCATGGGCAGTAACATAGTCGATGAGCCACTGTTTATGTTCTTTCAATTTGAAGAAATAATTAATTTCCGTAATTTCCGTGACTTCACCGAATTCTGATTTTGGCCAAATACCATCGACCTTATCTTTTTCTTGGAGGAAGCGTTCGACGCGCATGCTATAGAATCCCGTGTACTCGGCCTTATAAATATCGCCTTGATTAAATAATTTTTGGAGGATATCGCGGACGACCGTTTTATGGCGAGTTTGAGTAGTTCGGATGTAATCGTCATAGGAAATATTAAGCGATCCGCACATATCGATAAATTCTTTGGCGACGGAGTCGCAGAGCGCTTGGGGTGTTATATTGCGTTCCTTAGCGGTTTGTTCGACCTTTTGGCCATGTTCATCGAGTCCCGTTAAAAAGTGCACTGTGTAATCTTGCAGTCGTTTAGTCCGGCAAATGACGTCGGCGAGGACTTTTTCATAAGCATGGCCGATGTGAGGATGTCCATTCGCATAATCGATAGCAGTCGTAAGATAGAAGTTTCCCATGATTTTTAGGAATTAACAAATTATTTTTTGATCTTGGCAATAAAAATTTTATGACATAAACCGATATATGAAAAATATAAATTTCTATGAATCCTATTTTTTTTTAAATTTTGGATTGAAATTAATTTTATTGCTGTTCAATTTAGGCAGAAATGAAAGTATTTTCGGGGCTATATACGGGATTAGTTTCTCCATTTTGCGATGGAGAATTTGATGAAGAGAGTAGTTTAAGACCTTATTGGGTACGCAAGGGAGTGCGGATGGTATTATTATAGGTGGGCTTTCCGGGGAAGGACCGACGTTGACGCCCGAAGAAATGCATTGGCAAGTTGCTTTAGCAAATGAGCATTTTGCGGGGAAAATTATTGTCGTAATTGCTTCCAATCATACGATGCAAGCGATTGAATCAATTAACATTTTGGACCAAATTACTAGAATTGACGCTTAT
>JAITNS010000045.1 GCA_031290315.1 Puniceicoccales bacterium | reverse complement strand
AAGAAGGACATCATGTTCATCAAGTTTATTGAGGCCGACTTGAAGGAATGTTGCGGCTAAAGTACGGACCATTTTATATAGGAAGCCTGAGGCTTCTGTTTGGAGGGTGAGATTGCGATCATGGAGTGAAAAGGATAATTGGTACAAAATTTTCGTAGGATTTTCTTTACTATCATCGCCTCGGAGTGCTCCAAATGCTGAGAAATCATGTTTTCCTAAAAAATGGTTTGCCAAATTGTTCATTTTTTCCAAATCGATTATTTTATTTCCGATTGACCACTTATAAAGTCTTTCAAATGGAGAAGGGTAACCCAAATAAAATTGATATACATAGTGTTTACGTTTTGCTGACAATCTAGCATGAAAGGAAGGATCGATGGGCTGAACATTAGTAATTTGGATTGATGGGGATAAGCCTGAGCGAAAGGCACGCAGTAGTATTTCGGATCCATGGGGCCAATCGGCGTCAAAATGGAATACTTGTCCCCATGCGTGGACTCCCGAATCTGTACGTCCGCTGCCGTGGATGCGAATTTTTTTACCGAAAATTACTGCCAATCGTTTTTCAATACAATCCTGAATAGTATTACCATTAGGTTGGCTTTGCCAGCCAAAAAAATTGGTTCCGTCATACATACATTTGCAACACCAACGCATGATGCTACTTAGTGCGACCCCAGCGATGGGTAAAAGGATATAAAATAAAGACTGCTTTTCCGATCACTTCGCCATTAGGTACAAATCCCCAGCCACGGCTATCGTAACTATAGGGGGAATTATCTCCCATAGCGAAGTAGCAATTTTTAGGGACATCGACCTCAGTATCCTCTTCCAATAATCCACTATTTGTGTAACCGGGATATTGACCGACTTGCTTACGATTTAAGTCAAAAGCTTCCGCGCCTTCAATTGGCTGGTGATTGCGGTAAAGGGTAGGTCCTATTACTTGTAAGGTATCATTGGGCAAGCCTACTAGACGCTTAATAAAATATTTATCATCGTAATTGAGGCGCTCGATATTTCGGGTTCGAAAGACAAAAGGGTCGCCGACTTTTGGTGAGCAAAAATGATAACTTAGTTTATCTACAAATAGCATATCGCCGGTCAAGATATCAAAATTAAAAATATCTTCGCCCAAAGATTTTTGGACCTTAGTATCGAAATAATGCACCTTATCTTTATGGCCTTCCTTATTAATTTTCAATCGTTTGAAGCGCGTAGCGGGTTGATGATTGAGGATTTCATTCCACGATTTTGCTCTGGGAAATAAGGCAGCCAGGGCCATTTCATCGAAATAAAACTCCAAAGGCACCCGTAATGTTGTATAATGGGATCCAACGACAAAGGTGTACTCCCGTTCTTTGGAAGGTAACAAACCCAAGCATTTGCGTGTGTTTATTACTTTATAATACAAGATGCCCCCGTAAGGTCCTAGTTTATCTTTATGAGTTGCAATAGGGATTTGTAATGAGCCGGAGTCATTGGCTTGTGCATGGATATTAGTGGCGCCTAAGCAGGCCCAACGTTTGAATTTTTTGAGAATATTTTTTCTACCTTTTACGAGTTCATCGGTCATACCGGAATAAGTTGGCCACATCGAATTCGTTGGGATACGAAAAGGCTGGAAAAAGAAAGTACGTACGGCTATGGCTAAAATTGCAGCGAATAGGAAGACTTCCGCATTTTCAACAAGTCCTGTCAAAGGATAGACATTACCCCCTATTGATTTCAATAGTGTATCGGCTTCTTCGAACTTTTTGTAAGCTTCCTCGCGGGATAAAGATAAGGCATGATTGACACACATGCGTGCTTCCGATAAAATGGAGGCTTGTTTTTCGCTCAAAACATCCCTACGATACTTTTCAATTCTTTCGGCAATACTTAATAAATATTTTGCCCCTTCTTTGACTTTATTTTTTTTAAAAAACATCATACCACCCAATCATAAGAAAAATTTGATAACAATTCCGCACGTTCCTCGTGCACAAGAATTACATCCTCGATTCGTACGCCCCCGATATGGGGATAATATAATCCCGGCTCAACGGTAACTACTTCGCCCACCTGTAAAATGTGATCATGCGTATTTATCGAGGGACTTTCATGCAAATCTAGGCCAACACCATGGCCCGTTCCATGGAAAAATCCACTCGAATCATTCGAAATATATCCCATATTGGTAAACATTTCGATATTTTTCGCATGTATTTCCTTAGCATTTTTCCCGGCACAAATTTCTTCAATTGCTTGACTTTGTACCTTTTTCACGGCATTATACATTTTAAGTTTGTCCTCTGAAGGCTCGCCTTTCAAAAATGTTCGCGTCATATCGCCGTGGTAGCCGCTTTCAATTAAACGCGGGAAAATATCGACAACAATGAATTCATTGGCATGTAACATACCTATTCCGCGATGATGGGGACAGGCAGCATCTTTACCACAGGCTACAATCGTTTCCTTTGCAATGGCCCCTCCTTCAAAACATACTTTCCCAATTTCCGAACGTAATCGTTCCGAAGTTAGGATCTCGCCATGATCATATAAAATTTTATCGACCACTTTTGCCCTCGATAAAATGGAGCGGATATGTTCAAAAGCCTTTATAATAATAGTACAAGCTTTTTTAATTTGCTCTACCTCGGCGGGCAATTTTATGGCACGCTCTGGTAAGAATTCCCCTTCCTGTAGGGTAAAGGGGATGTTACGTTCCTGTAATTTTAAAATCAAATGGGCTGGAAAGTTTTTAGGTAATCGGAGATCGTGGGTAGGAAATTTCTCACATATAATTTTGATCAAATCTATAAGGCTGGGATTTTCATGTTGAGTTAGGTCATTGGGCAATAAAACTTCGTCAAACCCGGAATGCTGCTCCATGACTTCCTTCTCTAAATAATTAGAAATGGCATAACGCCGTCCTTCGACTTCAAACGCTAAGAAGCGATCACAGACAGCTATTCGGCTCCAATAGAGTAAGTCTGCATCGTGTTCGGGTGAAGCGTACATCAATCTAATACTCATTGTGCTAGTGCAATATTTTGCATTTCAATATCTTGCAATAACGATTTAGCTGCCGTCTTCCAAGAAGTAGAGAAATTGCTATTAATCAGTTGATTGAGGACTTTTTTTGCCCGTCCCGTATCCTGTTGCTCATAGATACTACTTGCTAAAAAATACATTGCCTGTCCACGAATAAAAAGTGGGTAAGATTTTTCCTCAGCTATTTCCGCTAAAATTGCTTCACCTTTTTGTCGTGATCCTAATTTTATCAACGAAACCCCTTCGCCAATTGCCGCACGTCCTCCCAAAATATTTTTACCTAAACTCGACACACTACGCCGGTAATAATCTGATGCTTTTTTATAATCGTTTTGTTGATAGGCTTTATCTCCCCATTCCAAAAAAATAGTTCCGCCTAAGGGATCCGAGGCATACTTTTGTGCGAAATATTCCTTATTATCTGTCTCTAATGCTTGCAAGTAGGCAGATTGCATATACTTATGTAAAACAGTTTGTCCAACGGCTGCGAGAACCGCAAGTATAAACATTACCAGAGCTACCAGGCCTATGTATATTAACATACGGCTATATTTAAAAAAAAACATCCACACTCTATCGCTAAAGTCGGCTGTTTTAAGCGCTTCATCGATCTCCTGTTCGCTGGATTTATCCGAATTATTTGAATGGTTAGTAGTCATAATCGAGGGTGTTTAGGAGGGGACTCGAACCCCTATGCTATTAGCACTGCCGCCTGAAGACAGCGTGTCTACCAATTCCACCACCTAAACAACTTTCAATCAAAATCAAAACTTCGTCAATTTTGTCAAGAAAATCAAACACTAAATTTTGCCTGCCAAAAAACACTTTAAAACTTTCTCTCTACTACTATCGTTTTTCTTTGGGAGGAAATTCAAAACCAATCTTTCCTTCACTATTCAGTGTCAAAAATGCAGAAAAAATTCTTCCCGTACGTTTTGAGCAAAAATTTTCCAATAGATCGCTTTTTCCTTCGGTGAGGAGTTTTTTCGCTTGTATTTCGTCGATACGTTGCTCTAGGATGCGCCGACCTAGGCGTAGGGGGCATTTTTTTTCGCTGACAAAATTTTCACAAATATAAGCGCCTTCGGTCATGTACACACCGGCACCACAACAACAACACTTCTCTAAAAGGGGATAAGCTTTTAATACTTCGGGAGTAAGTTCGTCCTCGGATCCAAATTCACGACTACTTGGGAAGAAGAACTTCACCGCATTATCTTCGTCTAAGATCAATTTAGCCGTATACATTTTACCAATTTTTGAGCGAAATCCTTCGAGTGGTCCCACTTCCCGACTCTTTAGTAAGGCAGCTAATTCTGTTTCGAGCATGCGACGCCCTGCTATAACCTTATTCAAATTTATTTTCCCATCTACCGACCTGTAATACCTTAAAAACTCCAGCATCGGTAAATTATCGGTTGGCGAAATCAAGTCAGATACCTTTGATAGCTGAACTTCTTCGTTAAAGTTTTTAATTTTATTTATAATTTCATAGGTCAGCTCCTTAATCCCTTCCATAAATGCTATGCGTTCGAGTTGGCCTTGTTCCATTTGGCGCAATT
>JAITNS010000088.1 GCA_031290315.1 Puniceicoccales bacterium | reverse complement strand
ACCAGATTACCATAATGCTCATAAAGAGAACTTAAAAACATTCCCATTACTAACAAAGGAAAGAAAGCCGCTACATTAAAGTGAAGCAGGGCAAAAATAGATGCTGTAAGTAACATTGCCCCAAGGGCTGTCATTTTCGATTTAAAAAAGCGGTACAAGAAGTAGCGAAAGAAGATTTCTTCGGCGATTGGTGCAAAAACTGTCATTCGAAGCAGAAGCCCCATAAATTGCCACATATCGACCACTCCGAACGCAATAAGGCGATGATACTTTGCTCATTTGAGTCGAAATGTAATAGTTCAAATAATTTTTTTTCTAAAAAAACAACTATGGACGTCATCAAAATAAATTGAATTTCGCCTGCAAATCCTATTAATAAACTGTTTACCCAATCCATTTTGGAAGGATTAATCGTGGGCCAGTTTTGGATGTGACGCAAAAGTAGCAGTAATATTATTAGACCTGCATACATCATATTATTGATGATACATATATTCATAATAGGATCGTTGCTACACCCGCGTAACAAAAGTGTAATAAAAACCGAAAACCAAAGTAACCCCGCAATAATTAAAAAGAAATTACCTACCTCCAACTGAATGGGATGTAACTTTTGTTTTTCTTCCATAGCCTAATAGGCTTTCTCAAATTAATCTAAAGGTCAAGCATTAAAAGCATTATTTTTATAAAAAAATTTCTAATTAATACGTAAGGGCATAATGACGCATAAAAAAGTATCATTTGTTTTAATAATTCCCGGGCTAAGCTCATTTTTGAACTCGAAGTACACCTCATCATTCGCCAATACCTTCAATGGATCGACTAAGAATTGCGGATTAAAAGCGATCTCTACCGTATCTCCATCATAGGCTATGGGTAATTTTTCTTGAGCTTCCCCGTAGATGGAACTTCTCGCCAATGCCTCCAGCGCATTATCGGCCGGCTTGAGTCGTACGGGATAATTTTTTTCATCTGCCACTAACGCTATCCGCTGAATTACTGCTAATAATTGTTCCCGATCCAAGCGTATGCGATAATCCGAGGAAGCGGGAATCACTTGCTTATAGTTTGGGTACTTCCCTTCGACGACCTTAGAAACGATATAAATATTCTCGCAAATACTACCCGTATCACTGGATTCCACATCGATCGAAAACGCAATTTGCTTATCGGTCATCAAGATCTGTACATTTTCGCCCACCCCCAAGGTACGTTCTAGTTCGGCGATTGTTTTTGCGGGAACGATTACATTTTTCTGCACATTACAATCCGCTGTTTCCTGGGAAACAAGTGCTAATCGACGCCCATCGGTTGCGATAAAGTGAATATTATTGTCTTCGGCCAGAAAATATACTCCATTTAGAATATAGCGATTTTCGTCCTTTGATTGGGCATAGGAGATACTTTTCAACATACGCAGGAGTTGGGTTTGATTGATGGTAATTTTTTGATCGACATTCAACTGGGGTAGCTTAGGGAAATCGTTCGCCAGTAATCCGAGGATCTTAAATCGGGAACCTCCCGACGATAGGCGGACTAGCATATCCCCTTCCAACTCGAACGCCACTTCCCTATCGGGTAGCGCTTTGACAATGGAAGCGAATTTTTTAGCGGGTAAGGTAATACTTCCGGATTGGGACACTTGAGCGGTTACCATACAGCGCATACCTATATCTAAATTAGTGGTGGAAAATATGATTTGATTTTGTTCGGTGTTCGCTTCAATTAAAACATTAGCGAGGATAGGCATGGTCAACTTTGTTCCAACAATATTCATTACTTGCTGTAATCCAGCGCTCAAAGCATCTTTTTCTATAATAAATTTCATAACCCTATCCTTTCAAGTTAGGACATCCCAGTGAAATGACAAGTCAGAAAAAAATTACCCAAAAATGAAAATATTATATTTATATACATTTTGAAATTGGCAGAACCGTTTCTTATATTAAATATCAAATGGGGTTTATCATGCGTCTTGGCCGATATCTATCTAAAAGTCGAATTATTGAGCTACAAAGTAGTAATTTTAGCGATGCGCTTCTGGAATTGCTTCAAACATGCAGAGTGTTCGATACGCCAGAAGAAAATACTTCTATTATTGATGAAATTATTGAACGGGAAAAAACCATTACTTCCTATCTAGGTAATGGTGTGGCGATGCCCTATGTTCGACATCCCATCAGTAAGCCGTATATTTTCGCTCTAGGGCGGTGTAAAAATGGACTTAGTTCCACCAATTCCGGAGAACATAAAGATACACGCCTTGTCTTCCTTATGATTATTTCTACTCAAAACGAAGAATCTTATCTCACCGTATTGGCGTCAATCGCTCGTGTTTTTCAGAATCAGGACAATATTAATCTCATCTTTAAAGACCAAAGTATCGCCACTTTTCGTCGTAATATCCGCTACTTATTTGGTACATGCAAATCGCCTATTAGTATGGATAAGAGTTCGACCAATCATCTCATGCTACGGGAAGCGCAAAAGATTGCTCGTTTCAACCAATGTGCAGCGATTTTGATTTTTGGAGATGTTTTGACGGGGCCTTTCGAGATTACGGAGAAATTAAGAGGGATTCGTTTTTGTCTTGTTGCCCATAAAACCGATAGTGTTGGTGCAATGGATAGTATTTTCGACGATATCATTTACGTTCACCCCTTTTCAAACTATCGATTATCGCAGGCCCGCAGCGCTATTATTATTGCACTTACGCGTGGGATTCTCAATTATAAAGATAAGATTTGTTGTTTTTCGGGGCTCCCGAAAAGTAATATCTTTGATACCATTTCCATTGTCGACATTGCTAAAGAATTTGGTAACTCATTTTCGGATAATGAAAGTCTCATAAAAGAAGGCATTCAACCGGAAGCGTTGGAGCGTTTGCTAGCGATTGCCGCTGATATTTCCGTAGAAGGGCGTGAAGGCAAGTCGGTAGGGTGTTTATTTGTGATTGGTAACATTACTAAAATTAAGCCATTCACAAAGCCATTGGTCTTGAATCCGTTTTACGGCTATAAGGAGGAGGATCGCAACATTTTAAATCCTTTTATGGTTGAAACGATTAAAGAATTTTCGTCGATTGACGGGGCATTCATTGTACGAGGTGATGGGGTGATTGAATCGGCAGGGTCAATGATTCAAGCTTCTAGCGAGCGTGCGATACAAATGCCCAGTGGATTTGGGACGCGACATGCGGCTGGGGCAGCAATTTCTGCAGTTGCGAATTGTATTGCCATTGCAGTTTCTGAAAGTACTCATCAAGTAACGCTTTTTAAGGACGGTAAAATGATGTTATTTGCGGATCAAAGTTTTTCATCTTCGACGATTTGAGAGAAAAGAAATAAAGTATTAGGCTATGAAAGAATTGGTAAAAATAAATTCGGATCTAGTTGTTCGTCATTTCTTTGAGATGACAGAAAATATGCTTAGTTTAAAGCTACTTGCCGGTGGAAGCAGTATGGAGACGCGAAAGATTGCGGATCCTGCTGTTAATCGTCCAGCGTTAGCGTTGACAGGGTATTTTAAACACTTCGCAGCGAAACGCTTACAATATGCGGGTTTTTGCGAACTGTCTTATCTCCTTGATCTTGAACGCGATGCTCAAATCGAAGCCATTAGGAATATCGACGCACGTCATGTGCCTTGTTTTGTCGTTACGGATCGTGTTACGATTCCGCAACATTTGATTGATTATTTTAATCAGAGGGCATTACCGATATTAACGACGGCTTTGAGTTCTGGGGAATTCATAGAAAAAGCGACCATCTTCCTTGATGAATATTTTTCGCCACAGACTACTATCTTTGGCTCATTAATTGAAATTCATGGAATGGGGGTCCTTCTTCAAGGGTTACCGGCGCTTCCGAAGAGTGCATGTATTGTGGCATTAATCGAGCATGGGCATACTCTGATTGCGGATGATGTTGTGTGTATTTCTTGCGGGCACCATGGGAATCTCATTGGTCGCAGTAAAGAGATCACGCAAGGTTATATGGAGTTTCGTGGTATTGGATTACTGAAATTGGCCGAAATTTTCGGGATGCGTTCCGTACGAGCGCAATCGAATATCGAGCTTGTGATTCGCTTTGAAGAGAATCTTCCGGAATATTCTGGGAGAACTGGTCTTGAAGAGCCATCTAATTTCGAGATCCTAAACCACAATCTACCCCTAATCACGCTTCCGTTTTGTTCGGGGAATGATTCCTATCGTCTTGTAGAAGTTGCGACAACGATGCAACTTCTGAGGGCAAACGGGAATAATCCAGCAGAAGAATTAAGCCAGCGCTTAATTAAGCATATGCTTGAGATGAACAAGTAGTTCCGGCGGTTTGGAATTTATTTCCAAACCGTTCCTTACAAAAATCAGCACCGATCGAGCACAGTTCCCATTGACGAAAAATGAAAAAGATTTAGCTTACAGTTTATGGACAAATGGAATTATTTTTGCGATCATTATTTTAATTTTGAGGATATTGGGTTAGGAATAGATGTTAGTAAAATCGATGGATTTGACGAAATATTTTCCAAACTCGACCATGGATCTATTTTTAAAGAAATGGCGGCATTGGAGAGTGGGGGCATAGGGAATCCAGATGAAAACCGTATGGTTGGCCACTATTGGCTTCGCAATCCAGCGATTGCGCCTTCCAACGATTTAAGAACGATGATCATCGATGTTTGGAGTGCTTTAGATCGTTTTACTTACGCGGTACATGGGGGGGACATTTATGGGCAAGCGAAGAAGTTTAAGAATGTTTTATGTATAGGGATAGGCGGTTCGGCATTAGGCCCACAACTTGCCTGTTTTGCGCTTACGAAAGTCCCTAAAAATAAAATGGAGCTTTATTTTATTGACAATACGGATCCGGACGGCATCGACTTAATTTTGGCCAAGCTTGAAGGAAAGCTCGGTGAAACGCTTACAATTGTTACTTCAAAGTCGGGGGGCACTCCCGAAACGCGCAATGGGATGTTAGAAGTTGCGCATGCCTACGAGCAAGCGGGGTTAACATTTTCGCGTCATGCGGTTGCGATAACCTGTGAAGACAGCCAGTTGGACCAACAGGCTAAGAAAGAAGGATGGCTCAAACGTTTTCCGATGTGGGATTGGGTTGGAGGTCGTACGAGTATTGCATCGATTGTTGGTTTACTACCGATGGCGTTACAGGGCATTGATTACAAGCAATTTCTCGATGGGATGCGGGACATTGATTCTTTAACGCGTATTCATGGGAAAAGGAACCCAGCCCTATTACTTGCAACTGCTTGGTATACTGCCACCCATGGAATTGGTAAAAAGGCGATGGTTATTATTCCCTACAAAGATCGTCTCTCCTTATTTTCGAACTTCCTACAACAATTAATTATGGAATCGATTGGGAAAAAAGTGGATCGTGGGGGTAAAATTGTTGAGCAAGGGTTGACCGTCTATGGAAATAAAGGATCTACGGACCAGCACGCCTATGTACAACAGCTACGCGATGGCATTAACAATTTTTTCATTACTTTTATTGAAGTTTTATCTGATCGTTCTGGGGAATCGATATTTATTGAAGAAGGTATTACGATGGGCGACTATCTTGAAGGATTTCTTTTAGGGACGCGTCAGGCGCTATATGAAAACGATCGTGGATCGATTACGATTAGTATTGACAGAATAGACGAATACCATTTAGGGGTACTCATTGGGCTTTATGAACGGGCGGTTAGTTTTTACGCATCGATGATTGATATTAACGCCTATCATCAACCGGGTGTTGAAGCTGGGAAAAAAGCTGCTAATGTAATATTAAAACTGCAAGTGACTATCCTGAACTACTTACGGAGTCACATGGATCGAGGATTTTCCGTAGAAGAAATAGGGAAAGCGATTAGCGATGGAGATACTGAAACTATTTTTAAGCTTTTAGAACATTTAGTTGCCAATCGTCGTCTGCGATGTACTAAAGGTGTAGGAGTTCAGCAAAACATATATCAAATTGCAACTTGACATACTTTATTTTAGGTTAATATAGAAATTGTTTTAGGTAAGATATGCCCGTTGATGTAACTATAAGAAAAGGCGAAACCCTTGATAAGGCTTTGCGTCGTTTAAAAAAGAAGATTGAGCGTGAATCGATTTTACGTGATGTTCGTGCAAAACGCTATTTTGAAAAGCCTTGCGAAAAGCGTCGTCGTCTTAAAAAGATTGCCGTATTTAACAATATGTTGCGTAGAAAGTACGAAAACATGTGATAATTAAAGGAAGGTCTTTTTCCAATTTTAAGAAATAGGATTTTTCAGGGAAACTTGCAGCGAGAAATTCTTTAGAAAGTTCACAGAGAAAGTTTCTGCTGTACGCATTTCTTGGACTTCTTTTTCGGTTTTGTTGTGAAGATATGACAATTAAAGAGAGTCTTTTTTTTAAATTCCCATTTTAAGAAATAGAATCTTTCAGGGAAACTTGTAGTAAGAAATTTTTTAGAAAGCTCACAGAGAAAGTTTCTACTGCACGTATTTCTTAGACTTCTTTTTCAGTTTTGTTGTGAAGATATATGGCAATTAAAGAGAGTCTTTTTTTCTGAATTTTATTTTTAAGAAATAGGATTTCTCAATGAAACAT
>JAITNS010000063.1 GCA_031290315.1 Puniceicoccales bacterium | reverse complement strand
CTATACATCCTTCCGCCATTATTCACCCTAGCGCTCAAATCGCATCCAATGTTTCGATTGGAATGCATGTAGTTATTGAAGAAGATGTGAAAATTAATCAAAATACAATAATTGGAGCGGGGACATTTATCGGGAAATATTCTTCGATTGGGCAAAATACAAAAATTTTCCCAAATGTATCGGTGATGTCTTTTTCGCAAATCGGAAAATATGTTGTGTTACATTCGGGAGCGATTATTGGTGCCGACGGATTTGGTTTTGTGAAGATCGATGGACGGCACGAAAAAATTCCACAAATCGGCAATGTAATTTTAGAAGATTTCGTGGACATTGGCGCCAATACGACGATCGATCGCGCCCGATTCGCTTCGACAATTATTGGCCAAGGAACCAAAATTGATAATCTTGTCCAAATCGCCCATAATGTTCAAATTGGAAAAAATTGTATTATTATTGCGCAAACTGGGATTGCAGGGAGTACGGTAATTGGAGATAATGTTACGATTGGCGGTCAAGTAGGAATTGCTGGGCATTTGCATATCGCCGATGGTACGCAAATTTGTGCACAATCTGGGGTGACAAAAAACACGGAGCCCAATGTTATTCTACTAGGATCGCCGGCTACTCCCTATAAAGAAGCGATCCGGCAATTTGCTAGCATCGCTAAACTTCCTAAATTTTTTCAAAAAACAGAAAAAAACCACTCTTCATAAAATTACTATTATTATTCAATCTCTTTGCGTATCTTGATTTTGAGGTGGATTTATTTGTAAAGCGTTCATTTCAGCTATGAGTGCTGCAATTTCATCCGGTAGAGGTTGGGGGTGGCGTTCCCGAAAATTTGGTTGTTGCTCAGATTGTAGCTGTAATGCAGCCACTACCTCAATAAATTTACTCGTCCCCAGTGTCCATTTCGGGCCACCAAGTATACCCCAACAGGTTACTTTCTCATTTTCCTCCAAACAACTAATAAGTGGCCCCCCACTCCACCCACCACCTAAATGATAAGAAAATAACGCTTTAAATTGGCCTGCTCTCTCTTGACATACACGCACTCGATTCAAGCAGTAGTCAATAGCATTTCCCTTTGCAAGCAATTTTTGAAGCAATAATTGTTGTAACGATTCAAATATATCATCTTGAGCATTTGCTATCTTTTGTAGTATTGGTATCAATCTTTTTTCCCCAAATTGCATCATTACAGTCTCTTTCAAGCGATCTGTTTCCACTGCAAATTGCGAATTCTCAACATGAGCAAGTTCTTCAAACCTTTCGGTAAGTAGTTGTAAAATTTCCTCAAAACTTCCAGGTTCTTCTTCTATAAACGTTTTAATTATTCCCCATATTAATGCTTTTTGTTCGAACGCGCCATGACAATTACACCCCATAAGCGAAGTTCGACAATCTTCACTTTGAGAATCTAATGCCTTTAAAATGGAAGTTCGCTTTACCCGTGTCATAACGTCCTGTCTGCTTTGAAATGCCGCAAAACCTGAGTACTTCCTTAAAACACTTGCATTTTGCTTCTTAATTCCCTTAACCCATAATTGCCATTTTTGAGAAAAATTATATGCATTCTCGCTCATTCCTTTAAGACCATATCCAATAACTATTATTGGCCGATCATCTGACCTTCGCATATGACACCGACACTCCGAATTAGATATCAACAATGAATCTTCATCCCCATCGCAATCCTTTGCCCATTGCTCTATCTCAAAATTTTCATCAGGGACTAAATTCTCTAACGGATAACCGGAAAGAATCGTTCTATTTCTTTCTTGGTCTTCTATCATCATCGGTTCTTCTAGTACTAATACACATAAATCATAACATTCTCCTGTCTCTGTCGTTAGGATATAGATATCTTTAACTAGAACAGATCGTTCTTTTTGCCCTTCGAAAAATTCCGGAGTGACTATAATTTGATTTACTACTTGATCTTCCATTTCCCATTTCCCATTTTGTTCACTTAAAAAGACATTACACTCCGCATCTCTTCTAAAATGTTTTACCGTTGCTAATGGTCCCACGGATCCTAAATTGGCTATTCTTAGTTTTACCATTTCTATAGCATTTCGAAATATAGCATGCGCGCATGTTACAACGACTCGCCCTTCAAATTCAGGCATTGTCCTTAAATGAAGTGAAAGTCCTGACCAATAGTTTTCGTCAGTGCTGTGAATTTGTACGACATTTTGAGAGAGAGCGATAAGGGATGGATCCCAAGCCATCGTACAAGACTTATCTGGTCCAAAATCAATGAAAAATCCTTTTGACTCCAGTAAATTCTTGGCTTCTGTAGCTTTTGCTTTCATGTTTTTAATTTGCTGAAGGACTGCATTCCACTCAGCCTGCCTTTCGCTATCTGTTTTCAATATGCTTCCAAAACTGAATTTGGGAGAAAATTTTTTGCATTTTTCATTGATTATTGCAGGCCATAATTCTTTTGCAGCCAAGGGAGGTAGTTGCAAATCGCCTCTCGCCGTAAAATACGGTTTACAGACGTCTCCTATAATGCTTGATAGAATCTTTGCATTTTCCGTATTGGATGTATTTGCATATTCGCATATCTGGATTATGCGTTCTCGGGCGAACTCATCGCATTGTGTTAGGAGTCGTAAATATTCGTCAACTATATTAAAAGCTTGAATGGTATTACGGTCAAAAAAAGCCATGGATTCTTGAGGGTTTTGTCCTTTCGGAGAGTCAGGATCTGGTAAACAAGGCAGTGCAGTAAATTTCAATGCAGCTTTTGTAGCTTCAGGATCTTTAGGTGAACGACTTGCCTCTGCAACAAAATTACAAACCATACTTAGTAACAAATAGAAATTCAGTCTTTTTATCAAACTTAGCTTACTTTCCAACATAATCTTTATATGCTTGGATAATTTTTAATTGATGTCAAGCATTTTTTTTGAAAATTTCCATTTGAGGAAAAATTTTTAGTAACTTAATTGGTAGGTTATGTTTGTCGCTTTATGTCTCCTATCATTTTTCTTTTGACATAAGTTTTCACATTTTAGAATTCAAATCCGCTAAATTCAAATTTCTATTTAACGCAATCTGGGGGTGAGAAAGAATACGGAGCCTAATGCGGTTTTACTAGGATCGCCGGCTGCTCCCTATAAAAAGAAGCGATCCGGCAATTCGCTAGCATCCCTAAATTCTCTAAGGTTTTTTAATTAAAAAAATACTTTTAAGTAAATTAAAAAACTTAAATAAATTTAAAACTTAATCGCAATTTAATCTTGTGGCTGAGTGGTCACAGTGGATTGGTAATACGTTGTTGCATTTGATATGAATTCTCTCATACCTTCGTCAAATCGTGGCCCACTGAGTATTCCATAAACCTCGCATTGGTCTTCTGAAAATCCTTCCTTTACAACTAAGCCACCACTGAATCCACCGCTAGCTTCCTCTCCAGATCTCATATTTTCACATAACTTAGTAAGATGAATTGCTTTTTTTATCTCAGAACCAAAAACAAGATTCACAATGTCAGACCAGTCGCAATCTCTAAATGATGGTGGTAACTTCTCTTTGAGAGGTTGCAGTTTTTCTTCATTGGTTCTAGCAAATTCTAGTGTTTCTTCTTCAAATTCATCATTATTGCTTATACCTGTCGAACCATAGCCAACAATAACCGGTTGACCTTGGGATAATGTCACATCTCCAGGAAT
>JAITNS010000026.1 GCA_031290315.1 Puniceicoccales bacterium | reverse complement strand
TTAGCCCAATAATTATGTATAGTATACATAATTATTGGGCTACAATTAAGGTCCAGGAAACAATGTTTCCTGGCGAGGATTATAAGGGCGAGGAGCCCTTATTTCTTTCAAGAACCAATAATTTTTGTTTCAACATTAAACCACCTCCATAGCCAACAAGTTCTCCTGAAGCTCCAATTACGCGATGACAAGGAACAATAATGGAAATGGGGTTTTTATGATTTGCCATACCTACGGCTCGAGCGCCCTTCGGTACACCAATTGCCTGCGCAATATCTCGATAAGAACGAGTTTCGCCATGTGGAATTTTTAGCAATTCATTCCAAACTTTTTTTTGAAAATTTGTTCCCTTTAGTGCCAATTGGACATCAAAAAATTTCCTTTCTCCGTGGAAATATTCTTGTATTTGATTAAAAATATTTCTAATTTCTTTTGTCTCAGATATAATAGAATCATGGTCGTTTAATAAATCTAGATGATGGTTAAAAAAGAGATTTATTAAAAATACGTCATCCATTACAATTCCAATTTCACCAATAATTGTTTTGTAAAAATAAATATTTCTCATTGCATACTTCGCAAAATTACTCTATATTTCGTCTAAGATTTATGCAAGAAAAAATTCGAAAACAATTGCATGAGCTGTCAGATCCTGATTACCGGAAATTTTCGCAAAAGTTGACCCCAAATGCTAAAAATATCTTAGGTGTACGCATGCCTCATTTGAGAAAAATTGCTCAACAAATTATAAAATCAGATTGGGAAATATATCTTAAAGCAGCACCCGAGGATTCTTTCGAAGAAATTATACTCCAAGGCCTTGTTATTGCATCGATTCGGATTCCTATTGATCAGCGCTTACTTTTAATTCAGCAATTTATTTCGAAAATCGATAACTGGGCAGTTTGCGATATTTTTTGTGGAGCTCTAAAAATTAAGCCCCAAGAAAAAGCAATTGTTTGGGAATTTTTACAACCATTTTTAGGAGATCATCGCCCATTTTATCTCCGTTTTGCAATCATTATGCTCTTTAAATTTATCGATGAAGAACATATTGACATTATTTTTTCAATTATAGCAGATTTCCATCATGAACATCGTTATGTTAGACTTGCCGTAGCCTGGTTAATTGCGGAATGTTGTGTATATTTTTCCGAGAAAACAATTGCCTTATTGGAAACCAAAACAGTGGATAGGACGATGCAAAATGTAGCTATTCGAAAAATTACGGAATCGTTTCGCATAGATGCTGCTATAAAAACGAAAGTAAAGCAATTAAAGAAAATATAAAATAGAAATTAGACTTTTCAAATTCACCATATCCTCCTATCTTTCCTATTATGGAGTTTTCGGCGAATGGAAAAATTGAACAACATATTGGTTGTCAACTTGTCACCTGGTTCGGTAAAAATCGACGCATTTTACCTTGGAGGACCCATTCGTCAATTTATTACCGTCTTGTCTCGGAATTTATGTTACAGCAAACGCAAGTAAGCACAGTCACTCCCTACTTTGAGCGCTGGATAAAGCAATTTCCATCAATTACAGTTCTTGCAGAAGCTTCCGAAACAGAGGTTTTGAAGGCATGGGAGGGCCTTGGTTATTACGCACGTGCTAAAAATTTACATGAAACAGCTAAAATAATTATCAAACAAGAAAATTTTACTTTTCCTAAAACACTTAAAGAATGGCAAAGATTACCGGGTATTGGCGATTATACGGCTCATGCACTTGCTTCGATTGCTCAAAATCAGCATGTTGCGGCAGTCGATGGTAATGTAATTCGCGTACTTTGTCGCATTAATGGAATTCAGAAAATTTTTGAGAATAAAAATCAAGCCGTGAAATATATTAAAAATATTGCTACATTATATATTCCGCACGGAAAAAGTGCCCATTATAACGAAGCGGTTATGGAATTCGGTGCGCTTATTTGCAGAGCACAAAATCCTTTTTGCGATCGCTGTCCCATTACAAAATATTGCCATAGTTTTCAAGAAAAACTCGATTGTAGTCGTATTCCACAGTTCCGAAAAACTATTTATATAAAAAAGAATCTCCAACGTGTCTTTATATGTAATAATTCAGTAATACTTTTAAAACAAACAAATACGAAGCGATTGTATCATATTTTTGAACTTCCGCTTTTTGAAGATATTTCTCAAATAATATCTATGCGAAAAATCGCTGAAATTAATCGCGCCATTGTCCATGAACGCATTACGGAAATTATTTTAGAACCCGAATATTTGCCTGAAAATTTACAAAATTTAGCGAACGATTATCTTATATTGCTTCCCATTCAGGAACTAAAAAATATTACTCTTTCGGGACCGCATCGCAAGTGGTTAGACAAAAAAATTACTGCCATTTAAATTAAAAAATAAATAATTTGAATATTTTTTATAATAGGCCATAAAATTCATGGCAACCCCACGGGGAATTGAACCCCGGTTTCCGGAATGAGAATCCGACGTCCTAACCGCTAGACGATAAGGGCAAGTTGACTGACTTTTTAAGTTTCACCATACTTGTCAATGCTAATCCTTGGACGATTTTCTCTAATCTTATTTTCTTCTCATACTATGGGGTTCCGCCCCATACCCCGCCAGGGGATGGATCCCCTGGACCTCCTTTATGGCCCTAGATTAGATGCCGTTGCCATCCAATCTAGGGCCAAGGATTTGTTCAAAGAATATTATTCTTTGAACTTAAATTTGTGGCCAGAAATTATGGTTCGCCCTGG